>NZ_JAYGHA010000003.1:0-70930 GCF_034931405.1 Anabaena sp. UHCC 0451
TCCTCTAATAACTACTCCTTCCCACTTCCCCCAGAATACAAATTTAATCGAGAAGAAATTTATGATAGATAAAATTTTTCTCGATAGTAATCAGGGTAGAAATATTAAAATTTGACAACGGGAGTAATTTTGAATAAAGAGGATATCATCTATCAACAAATTATAGCAATTGCCAGTAGTTACGGAATATTTGATTGTATACCCTGTGCTAGAGCAATCAAAGAATTTTTAATCAGACAAAGTATTCATGGTAAGCATATTAAAATAAATACAAATTATCAAGATCCAATTTATGGCAGAATTTATGATGATAGTATTGGAGAATTGATTGCTACCACAGGTCATCATGAAGGTGTTATAATAGAGATAAATGACGGAGAACTTGTTTTTGACAATATTCACCATCAAGGCATTGCCCGATTAAACTGGATACAGAATCTCTATTCACCTATATTAGATGCAGGATTAGAGTTTCAAATCACAGAAACTTACTTTTAACCTAGAAATTTAGTGAGTTAAACATGGATAATCTCTACAACTTACTGCAGAATATCAAAAAAAGACCTGCAATGTATATAGGTAAAAATTCTATTTTTAGCCTTCAAGCATTTTTAGATGGATACTATTTTGCCCGTCGAGAAATTGGTATTCCCTTAACAGCAGAAGAAACAGAATTTCAAACTTTTTTACAATGGATAAGACACAAATTCAATGTAGAAACAGGTCAATTATGGTCAAGTATTCTTCTGTTCCATTCAGCCGATGAAAAAAGCGCAGTAGATAGATTTTTTACCTTATTTGAAGAATTTTATCAAAATCAAAAAAATCAAGAAACAGCAAAAATTGATGAATTAGTTTCATGAAAATAAAAGTTAGTAAGTTGGGTTGACAAAACCAAACAATACCTATAATTAATAATGCTAAATTTCAACCCAAAAACCCTGTATCTGTTCACATTATCTCACTTAACCACTACTAGGAATTACTAGAGCGATAGCGAAGCGCTGCTGCAAGCAGTTCGCTGCTATCATGTGAATAAGAGAAGACAATAGAACCATCACAGATACACCATCGAAAGATTCACCTCACTAGAGAACTATAGGTATATTTAGCTACTAAAATTAATTATCATAAATACTTATTTTCATGGCGATCGCAGAAAATGACAAAATCTGCCATGATATAAAAAAGTAGATTTAGGAAGTCAGATTATGAAAAGTATGAATATTTCCTTACCTGACACCATGCGCGATTATATAGAAGAACAGGTAGCGCAAGGTGGTTACAGCAGCGTCAGTGAATATTTTCGGGAATTAGTGCGACAAGACCAAAAACAGAGAGCAAATGAACGACTACAAACAATGCTCTTAGAAGGATTAAACTCAGGAAATGCAACAGAAATGACTGCACAAGATTGGGAAGATATTCGTCAAGCAGTTCGTGAAAAAACTAACAAACGTCAAAGTGCAAATTAGCCATGATGTTTGCAATTAAAAAAAGACCTCAAGTTATCCGTGACTTGATAGATTTAGCTACCTACATAGCAGAAGATAGTTTAGACGTTTCCGACCGCTTTTTAATAGCAGCAGAAACAACATTTAAACAATTAGCAAAAACTCCAGCTATAGGGAAATTGACAGATTTTCCCCATCCCAATTTAGCAGATATTCGACAACAATCAATTAAAGGATTTAGAAAATATCTGATTTTTTATCGTATCACTGAATCAGAAATTGATATTTTGCGAGTTATTCATAGTGCAAGAGACATTGAAACAATATTAGATGAGGACTTAGAAATATGAGTAATTAGGTTGGAGGGATTTCTGGGGCGATTGTGTAAATATTCACCTCATCGGAGAATTATCACCCGAACTAAATCAAATCCTATATTTACAAACTACTAGACTAAAAATATCAAAATCAGCTATACTACTTATAGTATGACTGTGGGTAAGATATGGCTAAAATCTCAATTTCATTGCCAGATGAACTACTAAATTACATTGATCAAAAAGTTGAAAACCGTAGTGCGTTGATTGAAAATCTCTTGAAACAATGGCAAGAAAAACAACAAGATGAAGCACTAGCCGCAGCTTGCACTTTGGTTGATGAATTAGAATTAGGTTGGGAAAGTGAATGGCAAAACATAGCGATTACCGAATGGGAAGCATCTGGATAGTAACATTTGATCCATCTGTAGGTACAGAAATTCAAAAAACTCGTCCAGCACTGATAATTTCTGGGACTTTGTTTAATAACCAACGCAGCAAAGTCACAGTTTTACCTTTTACTTCCGCAAAACCTAATAATCCTCGTATTTCACCTGCGGTAGTTGAAGTACCTACATCAGCGCAAAATGGACTTTCTGTGGATAGTCTTTTAATCTGCGTTGAACCCATGACTTTTGACAAAATTCGTTTAACTCAACAATTAGGAGAATTAGAAGCAGAATTATTAGAACAAGGTCAAAATATTTTGCGGAGATATCTTAGTTTAAACAGCAATTAATCATTAATTAATCATTTTTGATTGATTCAGTTCATATTATCTCACTTAACCATTACTAGGGATTACTGGGGCGATAGCGAAGCGCTGCTGCAAGCAGTTCGCACCTGAAAACCTTACTCTGCATCTGTTTACATTATCTCACTCAACCATTACAAGGGATTAATAGAGCGATCATGTGAATAAGAGAAAACAATAAAACCATGACAGATACACCTGGAAATATTCACCTCACTTGAGAACCATCACCCAGGGCGTAGCTTATAATAGAATCATACCGAAAAAATTTACTCAATTGAGGAGTTAATCATGGTAATAAAAATTGCAGAAATATCTAAAGATATTGATACCTTACCAGAAGAAGCGCAAATCTTACTACTTGATTTTATTCAATTACTCAAAAAACGTTATCCAAAACCAGAAAATCAACACATAGAAAATGAGATAACTTTCTCATCTACCCAAAAATCACATCCACTAGACACATTTATAGAAAAATATGGTGCTTGGGAAGATGAACGCACAGCAGCAGAAATAGTCAAAGAGATTTATGATAGCCGTACTATTTCTAACTACGATATTAGCTTATGACTTATTTATTAGATACTGACACCTGCATTTACTGGATTAAAAACATTAATTCCGTCAGAGATAAAATTCAACAAATAGGATGGGAGCAAATTTCTATTTGCAACATCACCGTTGCTGAATTGTATTTTGGTGCTTACAATTCTCAAAAAGTAACGGAAAATTTAACTCGTGCAGAAAAATTCATTCAAGATATTGAAGTTATACATTTAGATAATAATGCTGTCAAAAAATTTGGAGAATTAAAAGCAGAACTTAGAAAAATAGGACAACCAGTAGCAGATTTTGATTTATTAATTGCTAGTGTTGCACTCACTAGAAACTATATTTTAGTAACTAACAACACTCGTCATTATAGCCGAATTTCCGAGCTAAAATTAGAAAACTGGATTTCATCTTAAAAAAGTTCTTGAAGGTGGGTGAACAACAACATAACCCACCATTAATAATGCACTTATTAAAACTCAAAAACCCTGTATCTGTTCACATCATCTCACCCAACCATCACCAAATATCATGTAAATAAGAGAAGACAATAGAACCATGACAATGTTAAAAATTTCAGTATTAATTATGTCATAAGACAGATGCGTTAAAGATGAGTATATAACTTAGAGTTACGGAAATTTGAAATGTTTATTTTAGAGACTTGACAAAGCTGTAAATCTTAGATACTATGAATGTGTGAGCCTTGGGTACTCCTTGGAGCAAAAATTTGGATACGGCCTTCAAAACGTGAATGAGCGATAATTAGGCTTGATCACAATTTAGAGTTCCCGACCCCAGGGTAAGAATTTTTAAAACTGAATAACCGCTTTTGAAGTCATAGGTTAATTGGTTGGTGGCGCTGCGGCGATGTTAGAACCAATCATGTTACTCAGTAATTCTAAGCGTGATTCTTTCGCCTGGAAGCGTGGGGAAACTACCGCTAGTGCCGGTGAGTTGATGGCGTTTAATGGGTTGACTGCGGAGGCGTTGACTAAGCGGGCTATTGAGTTGGTGCATTAATTAGAACGCCTGCAAACATTCACCTCACCTGATTTAGATCCCCGACTTCTAAGATTGATTATGGATATGATAGAAAAATCTTGAAAAGAAGTCGGGGATCTTTGAGCATGAGTTATAATTAAAGTTAAAGTCATAACCATAAAATTACTATGACTCTCAAAATCCTAGACAAAACTACCGCAATTTCCGAACAGCGATTTCTTCTACCTGGTTATTACACCTGGAAAGAATTTGAAATAATAGAAACCTTAACCGCAGACGCAGGAAATTTGCGGATAACTTATCTTGATGGGTGCATCGAATTTATGACACTTGGTGAACAACACGAAAATATCAAAAAAATTATCGCTATTTTGATAGAAGCATATCTTTTTGAAAAAGGGATAAACTTTATTCCAGTAGGTAGTGCTACTCGTCGCGCAAAAGAAAAAAGTGCTTCCTTTGAACCTGATGAATCTTATTACATCGGAGAGAAAAAAGCAAATCCAGATTTAGCAATTGAAATTAATATTACCAGTGGCAGTATTGATAAACTAGAAAAATACAAAAGATTTAATATTACCGAAGTTTGGTTTTGGGAAAATAATCAATTGTCTCTATATCATCTCAGAAATGATAATTATGAGCAAATTAATCAAAGTGAATTATTGCCAGATGTCGATATAGATTTGTTGGCGATTTGTGTTTTAATGCCTTACATTATTGATGCAAGAACAGCATTTATTAAAGGTATTAAAAAGTAGTAGTTTGTAGGTTGGGTTGACGCAAGAAAGCCCAACAATACCCACCATTAATAACGGACTTATTACAACCCAAAAACCCTATATCTGTTCACATTATCTCACCCAACCATCACCAACTATCATGTAAATAAGAGAAGACAATAGAACCATCACAGATACACCTGAAAACATTCACCTCACCTGATTTAGATCCCCGACTTCTAAGATTAATTATGGATATGATATAAAAATCTTGAAAAGAAATCAGGGATCTTTAGTGCGTAGCTTATAATAGAATCATACCGAAAAATTTTATATAGGATTTAAGAGGGTGTTTGAAAAATTTTGAGGGGTCAAAATTTATGCCAGTCGCCGCACCATGATCCGGATCATGGCAAGGTAAATAAACGTCTCTGATGTTTCCGGCAGAAGTTCATAGTCTCTGACCAATCGGCGACACCCCATGACCCAACCAAAAGTGCGCTCCACCACCCAACGTTTTTTGAGCAAGAGGAAACCCTTGGTTTGTTCTGGTCGTAGCACTACCTGCACAATCCAACGGCAAAAGTCCATAACCCACATCATGAAGGCTGGACCCTCAAAGCCGCCATCAGTCCAAATGGTCGTCAAGCGAGAAACCTTGTTACCCATTTTTTTGACACGCTTGAGTACTTGTTTGCAGCCTGAACGCTCTGGCACACTGGCGGCAGTTACTAACACGCGCAGCACTAACCCCAACGTATCAACAGTCATAAACCGCTTGCGCCCCTTGATTTTTTTACCTGCATCAAATCCTACTTCCCGGCTTACCATCGCCGCACTTTTTACACTTTGACTATCGATTATGGCTTCTGATGGACTCGGATGGCGTTCCGCTTCAATTCTCGTATATTCTCGGAGACTATCATGAATTTTCGCCCAAGTTCCGTCCCTGCGCCAGTTGCGAAAATAAGTGTACACAGTTTGCCAAGCTGGAAAGTCCCCTGGCACCGCTCGCCATCTCACTCCTTCTAGCAGAACATAGAAGAAAGATCGCGTTCAAAACAGACCACATATCGACTTCACGCTTGCGACCACCTGGTTTAGGTTCTGGAATCATGTCACTCAGAAATTCATATTGTGCAAGGGTCAGATTGCTGGGGTATGCTTTACTCATGTTGCTCTCTCGGTGCTGTCTATTATCTATTCACAGCGTATACCGAGAGGGCTTTTTTACCAACTTACCGACTTTTCAAACACCCTCTAAGGGTTAAAAAATAATTTTCTTGACCGTAGATATAATAAGGTATATTTTTCAATGAAATTTGACCTTATTCTATTTGCGATTTTTATGTTATGGTAGGATGAACACGTTTTATAATTTTAGAACTGTGAAAGAAGATTGATAACAGATGTATCTACCAGTTTATGAGATACCTGCTTGTTAACATATTTCATAATAGAATCAATAATTTCTTGTTGTAGAATTTCACATAATACTTGTTTATTACCTTGTCTGAGTTCTACTAGTAATTCTTGAGTTTTCAAAGAGATATATTTTAGAGTATCCTCATCTGGTAAAATCACAGGAGTTTTTAAAATATACCTAGCAGAATTATTTGCAGATGGATTAATATCTTTTAAGCAAACCCAAAATACTGGCGAGTTACAATAAGCTAATAGAAAATATAAATCAACTGAAGATTTAGGAAAAATTCCTACTATAGATTGATCAAAAAGACTTTCCTCAATTAATGCAGTTGTAGGACGTTTAGATGTCACCATAGGAAAGCCAATTCCTGTTTTAAAATAGTAGGATGAGTTTTGAAATCTTGATTTTTTATTTGTTTTATAATGTGCAACTGCATCCTGACTCCAATCTACATACCATTGAGTTGGTTTCATAAAATTATAACCACCGCCTTTTAGAATAGGAATAAAATGTTTTGATCCTTCTATTCCATTTAAAGGATTTTTTAATGTGGAAGGTTTAGTTTCAATAGAAGTAGAATTAACGACTAAATAATCAGCAGAACCTTTGACTAAAGCAGATGCTTTCCGCAGAAAAACTCTATCATTTCCTGAGTAGAAACCTGTCACACAGTCAGCAATATCAGCCATTTTAATTATATTATTTGACAATTTATTAAAAACTGATTCATTAGCCGATATAGGAATAGATAGAGATTCTCTATCAAAAATATCTTTCTGAATGATATTATTACCATTAGATTTCATATTTGGAGATTCTGTAAAATCTCCTAAAGAGTCAACAAATTTTACAGAAAAAGAATGGTTGTATTTCGGTTTTTCAGCACGTATAGAAATAATACAAAGACCAGCATAACCAAATGAAATACCAGGAAATAGAGATGAACGAAAGACATCTATACTTTCAATTGTAAATTCTTCGAGAATATAACGTCTAATAGTAATATAACTGTGAAGATACAAAAAAGTGTCAGGAATAATAAATACAAGTCTTCCTTTTTGTGCAAGTAATTTGAGACAACGTAGCAAAAAAACAGTATATGTCTCTTTAATATAAAATCCCGGATATTTTCTTTTTAATTCTGTACGACGCTCATATTCTTGCCAACCTCCATAGGGAGGATTGCCCAAAATCTTTGTAAATTTGTGATCAAAAGACTCACAAAGGTCTAAATCTGGGCAAAATATAGTATCCCTTTCTCTTATTTCTACATTTTTTAAGTTACTAAACTTTAATTTGAGATTTTTTGCGTGTTCAGGATGTAATTCATAAGCGACAGATGATATATCTTTATTAATATCAAGTGCTGCTGCTAAAAGATGTCCTTCTCCTGCACAGGGTTCAAGTAGTTTATCATTCACTTCTAGTCTCAATAGTGAAACCATATATGAAGATAAAGCTTGATCTGATGTAAAATAAGTTTGGTATTTATCTCTATATCTTGTTTTTATTACCATTGTAGATATCCCATTAAATTAAATTTCTCAAAATATCATATAAATAAGAGAAGACAATAGAACCATCACAGATACACCTCACCTGATTTAAATCCCCGACTTCTAAGATTGATTATTTGTTAAATAGAAAAATCTTGGAAAGAAGTTGGGGATATTTTGTGCGTAGTTTATAATAAGATCATACTACCTGAAAAACCTAAAAATCGGGTATCTTATTTTTAGATTCAAACAAAATTACAAATTAACTATTATGTCCTTAACTGAAGAAATTCTTTCCCAACTTCCCGGAAATGTTTTAGGTGGTTTACGTCGCACAGACCAAATTTTAACATCTCTGCGAAACGAGAAGCAAACGATAGCAGATGTAGTCAAGGAAAACCCCGAACCTTTAAATTCTGTAGACTGGGATGTAATAATCTGCGGTGGAACATTAGGAATTTTGATTGGTTGTGCTTTAGCTGTGCGTGGTGTGCGGGTAGCATTATTAGAAAGAGGAATTTTGCAAGGGAGAGAACAGGAATGGAATATTTCTCGCAAAGAGTTGTCAGTGTTTTTAGAATTAGACTTATTAACAGAAACAGAATTACAAACAACCATAGTCACCGAATATAACCCTGCACGAGTCAGCTTTTCAGGTGGTAAAGAAGTTTGGGTAGAAGATGTCCTCAATATTGGTGTTGACCCTGTTTATCTATTAGAAACTTTAAAAACTCGCTTTCTCGCTGCTGGAGGAAAGTTGTTTGAAAATACACCCTTTAGCGAAGCAGTGGTTCACCCCGATGGGGTAATGGTAAATAATGAGTTTAAAGCCAGATTATTACTTGATGCAATGGGACATCTTTCACCTATTAGTAAACAAGCGCGTCAAGGAAAAAAACCAGATGCACTTTGTTTAGTTGTCGGAAGTTGTGCTTCAGGTTTTCCGAAAAATGACTCAGGGGATTTGTTGTTATCTTTTACCCCTTTACAAAATCAATGTCAATACTTTTGGGAAGCTTTTCCAGCTAAGGACGGAAGAACAACTTATTTATTTACCTATATGGATGCAGAACCCCAACGGTTGAGTCTAGAAAATTTATTTGAGGAATATCTTAGCCTTTTACCAGAATATCAAGGTGTAGAACTTAGTCAGTTAAATTTTAAACGGGCGTTGTTTGGTTTCTTTCCCAGTTACTGCGAAAGTCCTCTACAAACTCCTTGGAATCGTATTTTACCAGTGGGAGATAGTAGCGGAAATCAATCACCTTTGAGTTTTGGTGGTTTTGGTGCAATGGTGCGTCATTTAGAAAGGTTGACCTTGGGAATTGAGGAAGCATTACAAACAAATCAATTATCAATTTCTGCTTTAACTATACTTCAGCCATATCAACCTAGTTTAAGTGTAACTTGGTTATTTCAAAAGGCTATGAGTGTGGGAGTAAATCAACAAATTTCACCTAATCAAATTAACCAACTTCTCTCAGTTGTGTTTGCGGAAATGCAAAAATTAGGAACACCTGTTTTAAAACCTTTTTTACAAGATATCGTGCAGTTTAAAGCCTTAACGCAAACTTTGTTAAAAACAGGGTTTTCTCATCCTGTGCTAGTTGTTAAAATCATTCCCCAAGTAGGTTTAGTTAGTTTAATAGATTGGCTGGTACATTATGTAAATTTATGTATTTTTAGTCTTCTGTTTTTTGCCAGTTCCATGTTAAAATCTTTAGTTAAAAATTTCCCTATAGAACAACAATATTATTGGCATCGTTTAGTAGATAGCTGGAAGTTTGGTTCTGGTGGTGATTATTCTGAATAAAATTTAAGGATAAAATGATGGAACAAAAATCAGTCACGGGAAAATACTTTGATGTTCTAATTAGTTTACTGCAAGAACGTCAAGCATTTTTAGAAGAAATTCGCCAAGGTGTGAGATTAACTTATAAAATTATTTCCCTTTTGGTTTGTAGTTCGTTATTTCTTGCCATTTACGGCGGAATTATTGGTGCATATCATAGCTGGATGCAAGCTTTGTCTTCAGCAGTGAAACTACCTGCACTCTATTTAATTACTTTGTTAATATGTCTACCAACATTGTATTTTTCTAATATCATATTTGGTTCAAAACGCACATTTGGACAACATTTTGCTTTAGTGCTAACAGCAGTTTCAGTAACTAGCGTTCTGTTATTTAGCTTTGCACCTATTACATTGTTTTTCTTGATTACAACTAATAATTATCAATTTGTAATTTTGTTAAATGTGATTATTTTTGCTTTAACAGGGTTGATTGGTATTTATTCTTTGTATAATGCCAGTAGCATAATTTTAGAACAAGATAATCAAGGCAGTCAAACTCGCAAGAAAGTTATCCAAGGTTGGTTATTTCTTTATGCTTTTGTTGGTAGTCAGTTGGGATGGACTCTGAGACCTTTTTTTGGCGCACCAGATTCGGTTTTTCAACTGTTTAGGGAAAGAGAAGGAAACTTTTATTTAAGTGTCTTGCAATCTCTTGGTTATATTTTGGGAATTCGTTAATTATTCAGGGTAAATGACAATGATAGAACAACAAGCTTATGTTAAAAAAAACTTTGGTGTATTACTCAGTTTACTACGCGATCGCCAAAGTTTTTTAGAAGAAATTCGCCAAGAGGTGAGATTACAAAATAAAATCAGTTCTCTGTTCGTTACCAGCTCAATATTTTTCGCCATCTATGGGGTAATTATCGGTGCTTCTCATAGTTTTGGACAAGCATTATCAAGTGCAATTAAATTACCAGCTTTTTATCTATTAACGTTGGTGATCTGCTTTCCTACCTTGTTCTTTTTTAATGTTTTATTTGGTTCTCGTAGCACCGTTAAACAGCATTTTGTTGTTTTACTTACGGCAGTTTCAGTAATTAGTGTTTTGTTATTTAGTTTAGCACCTGTAACGCTATTTTTTATGATTACAGCACCCGATTCTTATCAGTTTTTTAAATTATTGAATGTGTTAATATTTGGCATTACAGGTGTTTTTGGTGTCAAGTTTCTCTATGAAGGAATGCAGTTACTTTCACAAGATGATGAAGTTGGTAAAAAAACCAGGACAACAATTTTAAGATCCTGGTTATTTTTGTATGGTTTTGTCGGTGTACAGTTAGGATGGTTTCTGCGTCCCTTTTTTGGCGCACCTGGTTCTAAATTTGAGTTATTTCGTGCAGTCCAAGGTAATTTTTATTTAGATATTATTCACGCCATATCACAAATATTAGGTTTAGTGCCATAAAATCCCCCTATTAGACATCTCCGGTAAAGATTGTAGAGACGTTCCATGGAACGTCTCTACAGGGGTTTCAGGTCACGCATATTTAATTTTCGGAGATGTCTATTGCACCTGTGCCTAGAATTGCATAACAGAGATTGTCCATTTCAACTATCAAAGAATCTTAGGAAAATCATAAGTTGTTATTTTAGCAGAATTTCAAATTAATAAAACTTAAACATGATTTACTATTCTTTAGAACTTTCGGTAGATATGAGGTGATATTAATGGCTGATATTGTTGATATTGCAGTTAGTAATGATTCGTTTAAAACTTTAGTGGCAGCTGTGCAAGCTGCTGGGTTAGTAGAAACCTTAAAAAGCCCCGGTCCTTTCACTGTCTTTGCACCTAATGATGATGCTTTTGCTAAGTTACCACCTGGCACAATTACAACTCTGTTGCAAAATATTCCTCAGCTAAGTAGAATTTTAACCTATCATGTCGTTCCCGGAAAGCTGAATCAGGCTGATTTAGCTAAACTGGGTATAGTGACTTCTGTAGAAGGTTCACCAATTAAAATTAATTGTGATCATGGTTTTGAAGTGAAAAATGCCACGGTTTTAGCAGCAGATATTGATGCTGATAATGGTGTTATTCACGTTATTGATACTGTGATTTTGATGGGTTAAGTTAGTAATGGTGGGCATTGTCCACCATCTTTGATTATCTATTTTTAGATGTTAGTTTGGTGAATTCTTTAAAATATGTAAAATAATCAGTGTGATTACTCACTTTTACGGTAAGGTTAATTGAGGTAAATAAATGTTAAACTTACCATCATCTAGCTAATCTTATTACCATAAATTAATGCTCGATTTCCAAACTTTATCTGAATTTTCTCGCGCCAACTGTGCAGGTATTTGTGCTTTTCTCGTACCCGCAAACATCCTGTCTACGTTGTTGACCATCATTTTCACAGTCATAAACCGTCCCACAGTTCAAATATCTCAGGCGGCTGGATTTGCTAGTATCTTCGCTTTTGTAATGATGCTGCACGTGTATACTTGGTTTAGTATTGGTGTGGTGATGCTACCGACTTTTATTTTGCTGGGTTTAGCTATTACTTGTTTGTTGACTAATTTAGCTGCTATTATCTGGCGGATCAATTCTCTACAATTGGTTTATCCCTGGAAGTATAATAGATAATCTAAATTATTGCCAATATTGGGCAACCTAGCGCAATTTTCCCAATTAAATCTATATAAACAAGGGGCTATATAAACAAGGGGAGAGTAATTAGCATTATTCTCCCCTATAATATTAGCTATTAACTAACAGCTAATATTTTAAATTAGGACTAAAGCTGCGTGTCACACCAAAAATCTGTTGTAGGGTGCGTCAGATATCAAGAATCTGTTTATTTGCAGTATTTATGCAGTCTGACGCACCCTACCAATGTGCCAGTTGCGTAAGTCCTGTAAATTTACGAGAATGTATCAACCCTCTTCTCTTAAAGTGGAGTTAAACCTTAATGTTGCTTAGTCTGTAATCTTGAGAATTCGTTGATTTATCTGATAGTTCTCAAAGAGGGGTTATGGAATAGTTTTACCACCAATTATTGGAATATTCTCTGCGGGAGTAACCTTGGTGAGAATGATGGTTATGATGAGAATGATGGTTATGACGAGAATGGCAAGAATGACCACCACCTATAACAGTTTCTATTTGTTGAGTAGCTAGTTCATTCAGAAAACTAGCAGCATCATTAAATAGTTCATAACCAACAGGAAGTAGTTCAGAAACTTGGATATTAGCCATGAGAATTCCTTTGTTGTTTCTATGTAAGTTGTTTATCGCTGATAAGTGAGATTAGATTTAATTTAATTTCAACTCATCTTGTTTTTGATTTTTGCAAATAAAATCTAGTAATTCAAGACTTGTTTGTCACTTGTTTGGACATAATTAACCGAGTTTTGTCTGGCTAGTAGTTGCATTTAATAGTTATTGTGGTCAACGATAAGAATAAAAGTGAAAATTTGCAGACTTAATGACTATAATTATGTCTCATAATAATACTCAGATACCCAACTTCTTTGAAAAATTGGGCATCTATATTTTGAGCATTTTATGTTTAATTATCTTGATTTAGCAGTTATCCATTAAATGGATATTTCTTGCTTTTGCTGAGTTAATAGTGCAGGTCATGAAAACAGAATTAAATCTACAGCAGATCCCAAATCCTGAAGAATTAAGTCAGGTTGATATAGCTCTAATTGTATGCGATCGCGGATACCACTTTCTACAGCTATCATCTTAATACCATGTTTTTTTGCAGCAGTGATATCGGCTTCTGTATCTCCCACCATCCAGGTTTCAGCCGCAGGTGGAAGTTCTGCTAAAGCCCTGGCCATTAATAGCGGTTTATCTTCAACATCACGGGTTTTCACATAGTCATTACTCAAGCAATAACGGCGATTTTCTGGGAAAAAGCCACCTAAATCATATTTATCAACAGCATAGTCTAATTCTCGCACTCGGCGCATGGTCATGACAGCTAAATCAATTCCAGCTTGTTGCACTTTGGACAAGGCATCTAACGCATCGGGAACGAGGCTATCATACTGAAAATATGGTTGTGTATGTACCGTTTGTTTACGAATTTTGGTAAATTCCTGTGCTTGTTCTGCATCTAACCCAGATTTGAAAGCAATTTCTTTTTCGGGAGTTTGCGATCGCTTGAGTTGCCAAAATTCCGCTTTAGAAAGTTCCGTTACCGCTTGATCTGGATATCTGGTTTTCTGCAAACACAATTGATAAACACGATAGTAGCGTTCGGAAACATCCATAATCGGTCCATCAAAATCTGTAATTAATCTCAGCATTATTCCACAATGTTAATTTTTTTTACATTATCGCAGGGAATGGGATTAGAGATTGGGAAAAATTCATCACCTTTTACCTGACAAAACCGCGTTTAATTTGTTCGCTTTCAATAGCTGCAAATAAAGCGCGAAAGTTACCTTCACCAAAACCAGCAGCTTGAGAACGACGTTCAATAAATTCAAAGAAAAAGGTCGGTTCATTAAAAATTGGCTGGGTGAAAATCTGCAATAGTAAAGCCTCTAGAGGTGCATCTTTTTGACAATCAACCAAAATTTCTTGTTGAGCGATCGCTTGTAATTCTAGAGGTGATAAAGGTAATTCTAAACGCTGTTCTAACTGTGTATAGTAGCTGTTAGGAACAGAAAGAAAAGATAAACCAGCAGCACGAAAACGAGCGATCGCACTAATTAAATTTGCAGTCCGCAAAGCGATATGTTGCACACCAGGTCCCCGATTCACCTCTAAAAACTCCTGAATTTGAGAATTAGGTGAAGCCGGCTCATTAATCGGCAATTGTACCCTACCATTAGATGAAATCATCACCTGACTATGTAAACCAGAGCGATCAGTTTGAATTTTAAAACTTTGTTGGGGTTGAAAATCGAGAATGCGTTGATACCAACTAACAGCAGTCTTTAAATCACCAACAGCTACATTTAAAACAACATGATCTATAGCTGTAAAACTATCATCAATTACCGATTCTAACTGACTACTAATAATATTGCGTTCAATCAATGTATGGCTTAATCTACCCCAAGCCGCAATTTTCGAGTATTTGCAAGCTATACCATCTTGAACAGGTTGAAGAATTTTTGCACCATTGGCAACAGTTTGTGCTGTCACTGCTTCCACGTCTGCTACAGCAAAAGCAACATCCGCTACACCAGGAGGATGATGACGCAAAAACTCGGCTACCGGGCTGATGGGTGATAATGGTGAAGATAGTAAAAAAATAACATTACCACTTTTCACAACTTCAGTGTCAGTGTGAAACGATTTTCCCTGATGCAAAGGGGTGGGGAAAATCTGATTAACTACCGCTTGAAACCCCAGATATTTGACAAACCAATTGCGCCAAGCTTGGGCATCTTCCACATAGAAGTGAACGTGATCAATTTGGAACATAATTTCTGAAAATCCAGAGCAACAGCTTAATTATCAGTAAATTTTCCCTTTCCTGCTAAATTTACGTGTATTTCCTTAGCAAGAATTTTGAATTTAAAAAAACAGATGACTATCTGGTTGAATGTTAATTTCCATCGGTACAGCTTCAGGTTCAGCCGATAAAGCATAGAAAATAGCATTAGCCGCAGTTTCACAACTGAGCATTTTTTTGCGGTCTACCTTCAAACTTACATTGTCCCAAAAAGGAGAATCTACACCACCAAAATAAAACAGCGTAAACTTCACACCAAAACGTTTAAGTTCTTCCGCCATACATTTGCTAAAACCCACCACCCCAAATTTAGAAGCGGAATAAGCCGCAGCCATAGCCATTGAATGTTTACCTAAAATCCCGACTATGTTACAAATATGACCAGATTTGCGTTTTTGCATTTCTTGGGCTGCTGCTTGAGAGGTGTAGAAGCTACCTTTTAAATTTAGATCCAAAATTTTATCTAATTCTGCCGGTTCTATGTTGTTGTAGGGTTTGAGGATGCCTAAACCAGCCGCATTTACCAAAACATCTATTTGACCGAAGTGCGCTAAAGTTGCTTGCATTAATGCTTCTACCTGTTCTGGTTGTGTAATATCCGTGGGAACTGTCAATACTTTCCCTGGTAACTCATTTGCTAGTGTTGTTAAATTTACCGCATCTCTAGCTGCTAGTACCAACTTAGCCCCTGTGGGTGCAAGTTTCCGAGCTATGGCTGAACCAATACCACCAGTAGCACCAACGACGACAATAACTTTATCCTGCATCACAGTTTTTATAATTTAGTTTACATTTCTTTACAGAGTATAGCAGGTGTCAGGAGTCGGTAAAGGTTCTATATAGCAATTCCCATTCAAATGAGGTACAAGCTGTAATAATTAAACGCAGATGGACGCAGATGAACGCAGATAATTTTGAGACTAGGAAATGCTATATTAGATTCTAGGATGAGAGGTGAAACTATGACCTTTGAACAAGCTGTTTTAGAAAATTTGCGAGAATTACCAGCAGATAAACAACAGGAAGTTTTAGATTTTATTCAATTTCTCAAACATAAATTATCAGCAGAGAAATCACATATTAAACCTGATGGAGAAACTTTCTGGGAAATGACTTTGCGATTTAGGGAAAGGATGGAATGGGAGGGTATAGAATTTACAGATGAAGATTTTGCTAATCTTAGAGATCGCAGTCCAGGAAGAGAGGTAGAAATCTTCTATGCGAACTTCCCATTCCATGTTTTGATGTTCTAAGCGTATTTCACACCCAGGCGGACTCTTAACAATAGGTGGATGTTCAATGTACTCTGGATAACAAATGGAAAAACCTATGCTTCTATACTCAAAATCAGTATTATTTTGTATTACTATAGTGTGTTCGATCCGATTTGCTATGATATCTTTGGTGATCGTAGTAGCAATTCTTTCTGATACTATTCCATTTTCTTGTATAAATCTCCCATACAATATCCTCAAATTCATCCCAAGATTTAGGTTTAGGTAAATCACTTGTTGAAGGTGTCGGCATATTTAATTTGCAGTGCTTTTTATCAAGATACTATTTTTTAATTATAAACTTCGCCAATTATTTTTTAGATTTAATATATATATTGAAGTAATATAACCTAAATTTAATTTTTTCAGTTATTTAATTGTTCAAATTTCTATTTGTCGAGTCAAAAAATAACAATTCTTGAAATTTTACATGAATAATTTATAAACACAAATGTAAATTAAAAATTTTAATTTCAAAAACAAAAGAATTTATATTATGAATCCTGACTCCTAATTAGGGTTTGCTGAGAAAGTCTTTCCGTGAGGGCAGGGAACAGGGAACAGGGAACAGGGAACAGTTTCAAGAGTTGGATGGGAGCGATTTTTCCTTTGAGTAGCAATTAAATGCAAGGTTTTTAAGTTTCCACCTCGTAAAAGCTTGCACTTTTTTTTACTTGAAAACGGCTTAAACCCTTTACCCGTAATCTTTTCATGTTTATTCAGCAAGCCCTAATTAAAACAAAAATATTAGCAATTGATGATTGGCCATAGTTAATGTCACAACTACCCCAATCACCAATTACCAAATTAAGTAAGAGCTTCCGCACCACCCACAACTTCCAGGAGTTCCTGGGTAATTGCGGCTTGACGGGCTTTGTTGTAAGACAATGACAAGGTTTTAATGAGTTCACCTGCATTTTCGCTGGCGTTACTCATTGCTGTCATCCGTGCTGCTAATTCACTAGCTGCTGATTCTTGTAATGCTCTTAATAACTGGTTACTCAAATACAAAGGCAACAAAGAATCTAGAATTTGTACAGGGTCTTGTTCAAAAATCATGTCGCGGGGTAAAGGACGAACTGTGCTAGTTACCTTTTCCCGTTCGACTTGGAACTGACCACCACGAGTTGTTAAGCGGAAGATTTCATCATCTGCGGCTTCTAAACCTTGGGTATCCAAAGGAAGCAAGGTTTGGACAACTGGACGAGAGCTAACCAAAGACACAAATTTGGTATAAACTAACTCGATGCGGTCTACTTTTTCTGAAAGGAACAAAGAAAGTAGTTCATCAGCGATATTAGTAGCTTCTGCTGCGGTGGGGATTTGTTCTAACCCAGTGTAACTCGCATCAATTTTATAGTTGCGACGTTGAAAGTATTGAGTAGCTTTGCGGCCGACAACTACCAAGGTAGTTTCTAAACCTTCGGTCTGGAGTTCCTTCGCACGGGTTTCTGCCCGACGGATCACGTTACCGTTGTAACCACCACACAGACCTCTATCACCGGAAATAACCAGCAAGCCGACTGATTTAACTTCGCGTTTTTTCAGTAGTGGTAGGTCTACGTCTTCAAAACGGAGACGAGTTTGCAAACCAAATAATACTTGTGCCAAGCGGTCAGCAAAGGGACGGGTAGCAATTACTTGTTCTTGAGCGCGACGGACTCTGGCCGCAGCGACCAGTCGCATAGCTTCGGTAATTTTTTTGGTGTTTTTGACCGACTGAATGCGATCGCGTATTGATTTGAGATTAGCCATAATATTTAGGTCATTGGTAATTGGTAATTGGTCATTGGTAATTGGTAATTGGGTAAGAGTTCTTGCTATTACCTATTACCCATTACCCATTACCTGTTACCTGTTACGCTGTAGCTAGAAAGGTCTTCTTGTAGTCAGCTAAAGCTTCTTTGAGGGCTGCTTCTTCAGCATCTCCCAAGACTTTGCTGCCTTGTACTGCTTGGTAGTAGGAATTTTTGCCGGTCTTCAAGTAATCACGGAAGCCTTTAACAAAGCTGGTGACTTGGGTGGTAGCAATGTCATCGAAATAACCGTTAATACCCGCGTACAAAATTGCTACTTGTTCAGCTACGGAAAGAGGATCGTTTTGGGGCTGTTTTAACAGTTCCCGTAAGCGTACACCCCTTGCTAACTGGTCTTGGGTGGCTTTATCTAAGTCAGAAGCAAATTGGGCGAAAGCTTGTAGGTCGTCAAACTGTGCTAATTCCAGTTT
Source organism: Anabaena sp. UHCC 0451 (assembly GCF_034931405.1). Lineage (NCBI taxonomy): Bacteria > Bacillati > Cyanobacteriota > Cyanophyceae > Nostocales > Nostocaceae > Anabaena > Anabaena sp. UHCC 0451. The sequence goes on from NZ_JAYGHA010000003.1 coordinate 18,514, forward strand.
AATCTTACCGGCAACTTTTTTCATGGCCTTGGTTTGTGCCGCAGAACCTACACGGGATACAGAGATACCGGGGTTTACAGCGGGACGGATACCAGAGTTAAACAAGTCAGAAGACAAGAAAATCTGACCGTCGGTAATAGAAATTACGTTGGTAGGAATGTATGCCGATACGTCACCAGCTTGGGTTTCAATGATAGGTAGGGCAGTCATACTACCTTTACCTAGTTCATCGCTGAGTTTAGCAGCACGTTCCAACAAGCGAGAGTGAATGTAGAATACATCACCAGGGTAAGCTTCCCGTCCGGGTGGACGACGTAGCAGCAAGGACATTTGGCGATAAGCCTGAGCTTGCTTAGAAAGGTCATCGTAAATGATTAAGGTCGCTTTGCCTTTGTACATGAAATACTCAGCAATACTAGCGCCTGTGTAGGGAGCGAGGAATTGTAAGGTAGCTGGGTCACTGGCGTTAGCGGCTACAACTACGGTGTAGTCCATTGCGCCTTTTTCTTGTAAGGTTTGGACTACGTTAGCAACGGTGGAAGCTTTTTGACCGATCGCAACGTAAACGCAAACGACATCTTCACCTTTTTGGTTGATGATGGTGTCAATAGCGATCGCAGTTTTACCAGTTTGGCGATCGCCAATAATCAACTCACGTTGACCCCGACCAACGGGAATCATGGAGTCAATAGCGGTGATACCGGTTTGCATTGGTTCGTGTACGGAACGACGCGCAATAATACCGGGGGCTGGGGATTCAATCAAACGGCTTTCTGTGGTTTTTGGTTCACCTTTACCATCAATGGGGCGACCCAAAGCATCCACAACCCGACCAATTAAGGCTTCACCCACAGCTACTTGGGCAATTCTCCCAGTAGCGGTAACGGTACTACCTTCTTGGATGTTGCGGCCTTCACCCATCAGTACCGCACCAACGTTATCTTCTTCTAAGTTTTGGGCGATACCAATAGTACCATCTTCAAATTCTAGAAGTTCCCCAGCCATAGCTTTTTCCAAGCCATAAATCCGGGCAATACCGTCACCAACTTGTAATACAGTACCAACGTTAGCAACTTTGACATCTTGGTCATATTGCTCGATTTGTTGTTGGATAATGCTGCTGATTTCGTCTGGTCTAATTGAAATGCTCATTATGCCTATGTTCAGTTTGCTTTTAAGACGGAAGAAGTGATTGGGGATTCGATTTTGGATTTTGGATTTTGGATTTAATTTTTGGTTTGAATAACTAGACAAAACTTCATTGTTCTAATTACCTTCACCTCAATCTAAAATCTAAAATCTAAAATCTAAAAATACCCATTACCCAACTTTTAGTTACTGTTTAAACTTAAAGAAAGGCGACGTAGTTGACCTCTTAAACTTGCGTCAATTACTTGAGAACCGACTTTGATGATTACACCACCAATCAAATCGGTATCTATCTTAGTTTCTATTTCTACTTCTCTCGCTTTGGTGATAGCCAGTGCCTTTTCTTTTACTGCTTGCAATTGAGCTTCTGTCAAAGGAACCGCAGAAGTAATTTCCGCTAATACAGTTTGATTCAGTTCCCGTAACAAAGCTACATACTGCTGTAAAATTGCTTGCAAGAAGGCAATCCGTCTTCTATCAACCAAAAACAGTAAGAAGTTGCGTAGGTAGGGACTAACACCTTCCCCTAATAATTGTTTGAGGAGATTCTTCTTGTTGTCAGCCTGAATAAAGGGATTGTCCAAAAAGTTTTGGAGTTCCCCAGAGCCTGAAAGCAAGTTAATCAAAGTCCGTGCATCAGTCCCAATCTCTTCTGTTAAGTTGTGTGATTGAGCGATAGATAATAAAGCCTGTGCATAAGGCTGGGCTACTTCAGCTGTTGCTGCATTACTTTTCATGCTTAACCTCCCAATTGAGCGATGCTGCGGTCAATAATAGTTGTTTGAGCATCCTCGGAAATGCCAGCTTGCAGTTGCGCCTCGGCTTTTTGTAATGCTTGAGCTACTACTTTTTGACGGAGTTGAGAAATCGCTCTCTCAAGTTCCGCATTCAAGTCAGCAGTACCCGCAGCTTGCATTTTGGCAATGTCAGCGGCCGATTGGTCTAAGATTGCTTTTTGAGCAGCTTTAGCACTTTCTTCAGCTTCTGCTTTAATTCTTGTCGCTTCAGCTTGAGCTTGTGTCAGCTTTTGTTGCGCCTCTTGCAATTGCTTGGCTGCTTCCGCTGCTCTTTGCTCTGCACTCTTAATTGCTGTTTCAATATTTTCTCGACGAGATTTGAGGGTTGTACCCAACACTTTCCGTCCGAAAACAAACAGCACAGTAATAATAATGGCAAGGTTAATTAGGTTGGTCTCTAAAATATTAGTATTTAGACCAAAACCACTATGTTCTGCTCCCTCTGCCAGTTCACCTCCGACGACGGCTGCTTCCGCCATCAACAGTAAAAAAGTCCCCATGATTTTTAGTCCACAACTGTGCTGCCAAATTCAAAATTCCTTGTCAGTTTCAGAAGGCAAAAGGCAAGGGGCAAAAGGCAATAGTTGACTCTTCTGTGTTGAGATTCACTAATGACCAATGACTAATGACCAGTGACTAATGACTAATGACAATTCTGTGAGTTAGCGTTGGCTTACTAAGTCAGCACCTAACAACTTCTCTAGTATTTGGCGACTGAGAGCATCTACCTGTGCTTCTAATGAAGCCAAAGCTTGTTGTTTTTGCTGCTCAATTTCACCAGATGCTTTTTCTTTTTGTGCCTGAGCTTCTTTTTGCGCGGCGGCAATTTTCTGTGCTGCCGTTTTTTGCGCTTCTGCTTGAGCGGCGGCAATAATGGCTTGAGCTTGTCTTCTTGCGCCAGCTAGTTCTTGCTCATATTGCTGGGCTAATTTTTCAGTCTTTGACAAGCGTTCTTGGGCTTCTAATTGATTATTACGCACGTATTCGTTACGTCCATCAATGGCATTACCCAGGGGCTTATAAAGAGTTGCATTCAGTATCAGGGCTAAAACTAGAAACTGGATTGCCATTAAGGGCAAAGTCGCATCTAAGTCAAACAAGCCCCCTTCCTTGGCAACTTTTTCTACTGCCAATAAGGTGATCCAATGTGTCATGGTTGCTTGTTCCTATCTATTGATTGTAGTTCTGAGTCCTGAGCGATGAGTTATGAGTTATAAGTTAAACTCGCAACTCATAACTCTTGAGATAATTCACTCAACACTCAGCACTCTATACTCTGTACTCTGTACTAATTATGCGAAGGGGTTAGCAAACAACAGTACCAGAGCAACTACTAGACCATAGATGGTTAACGCTTCCATAAACGCCAAACTGAGTAGCAATGTACCGCGAATTTTGCCTTCAGCTTCAGGTTGACGAGCAATACCTTCTACAGCTTGTCCTGCTGCATTACCTTGACCAATACCAGGTCCAATTGCAGCCAAACCAACAGCGAGAGCAGCAGCTAAAACGGAAGCAGCAGAAACTAATGGATCCATGATATTCTTTCCTTACTTTACAGATGTTGTTTGTTGAACTTGTAGATTTGTCAGTTGTCAGTGGAAGAAGGCAAGAGGCAAGAGGCAAGAGGCAAGAGTTTTTAATTAATATTTACTCTGTTCCCTGTTCCCTGTTCCCTGTTCCCTGATTCCTAACTTTTTTCATCTGAGGGGTTTAATGGTGTCCCTCATGCTCTTCGCCATGATGATCTTCCATCGCTTCACCAATGTAGGCTGCTGCGAGGGTGGCAAAAATTAAAGCTTGAATGGCGCTGGTAAATAAGCCCAAGGCCATAACTGGAAGTGGTACGAACAGAGGCACTAGCAAGACTAGCACGCCTACAACCAGTTCATCAGCTAAGATGTTACCGAATAAACGGAAGCTTAGGGAAAGGGGTTTGGTGAAATCTTCAATAATCTTGAATGGCAACATGAAGGAAACTGGTTGCACATAGTTGCCGAAGTACCCTAACCCTTTTTTGCTGAATCCTGCATAGAAATATGCTAACGAAGTCAACAATGCTAAAGCAACAGTTGTATTGATGTCACTGGTGGGTGCTGTTAGTTCACCTTCTGGCAGATGAATTAGCTTAAAAGGAACTAATGCCCCTGACCAATTTGACACGAAAATGAACAAAAACAAAGTGCCAATGAACGGCACCCAGGGGCGATATTCTTTCTCGCCGATCTGGTTTTTTGCCAAATCCCGGATAAATTCTAGGGCAAACTCCATCAGGTTTTGAATGCCACTAGGAATGCGTTTGATGTTGCTGCTTGCCAATACGGAAACAAGTGTCAACACGCCAATTACAAACCAGGAGGTGAGAAACACCTGTCCATGTAGCTTTAAGTTACCTATTTGCCAGTACAGATGCTTCCCTACTTCCAATTCGGCAAGTGGAAGAGAGTAGAAGTTGGGAAAACTCAGCATTTTCTTTCCAAATCAATCGCTTCTCCAATATTACTGGAGAATAGGAGTCTTTCTTTTAAGGTTGCCGGAGCTTTGTGGAGTCAGAAATGAACGCCACTCTAACTACATAAATGATGAGTGTGGCTTTATAGGTCAGAAATCCCAAGAAGATGGGAAGTATATGCAGTTGAGTCAGGCGTGATGCCAGCAAAATCAGCACTACTAATAAGGCTAACCGAGTTTTACTCAGAGCTTGTTTTTCCCTTCCTAACCGCTCAACATCTTTTGCCAACATTCTCAAGTAAAGCACACCTGCACACGCCCCTAATAAATAATTTAGAGCAATGTTTAGTGAGTAAGCAATCCAGACAGAGATAAAAACTATCGCTGTTAAAACAAGTGTGGTTACTAACAACTCCTGATAGAGTTGATAGAAGTCTTGCATGGAAGAGTCCACTGGTTTCGTGTCTTCAAAACCAGGTTTCGCATCTTGTTCTGTTGTTTGAGTGGGCGCAATTGATTCGTCTGACAAGCTCACGGCACTTGAAACCAGTACAGTTTGAATATGATGACTGCACATTCAGTCAGCTGAATCATATCACGATCCGGTAACAATACTTTAGGAAAAAACAATTAACTTTATTTTTGGGGATTGGGGACTGGGGACTGGGAATAAAGTTTTTGACTTTTGATTTAATTTTCCTCCCCTGCTTCCCTGCTTCCCTGCTTCCCTGCTTCCCTGCTTCCCCAGCCTCTTCTACACCCTCTCGCTGGGTGTGGGGATGAGTAATTGCTGTTTTATGAGTTTTCTGACTTCGTTTAAGTCTAGCTCGACTTTGGCTAAAATATTGGCCAATCTGGCATCAATGTTACATTTTCCCATGAACTCTACCCTGGGAGTTCTCCTGACGGAGATTGGTCACTGAATCAAAATGTGCTTCATTTACCTGAAAATAACTGTAGTATATAACAAAAAATAGGAACTAAAATCTTATCCTCTCCCAAAAACAACTATGACACAAATTACTCTTTCAGAACTCCCCCCTATTCTGCAAACTTTAATTAACCAAGCTAAAAAAACAGGTGAACCCCTAACCATAACTGACAATGGTATTCCCTTGGCTATCATTTCTCCTGTTAAGAAAAAATCGTTGTTGGAAACTCTTTCTACCCTTGAACCACTAGACGAAGACTTTGCTGATGTAGATGCTGGATTATTACCCTTAGATGATATAGAAATTTAAAAATGACTTACTCGTATTTATTAGATACAAACATTATTTCTGAATTAATCAAAAATCCTAGAGGTTTAATATTTTCCCAAATTCAACAAATAGGAGAAGATAAAATTTGTACAAGTATTATTGTTGCTTGTGAGTCAAGATTTGGAGCGCGAAAGAAAAATTCCCCCAAACTGATAGAAAAACTAGAGGTAATTTTAGATAGCATAGAAATACTACCCCTGACCTATCCCGTTGAGGAATATTACGCAGAAATCCGTACTTATTTAGAACAACAAGGAACACCTATTGGTAGTAATGATTTATTAATTGCTGCTCATGCTATAACAGGACTTACGCAACTGGCACATTGGTAGGGTGCGTCAGATATCAACAATCTGCTTATTTGCAGGATTTATGCAATCTGACGCACCCTACAACAGATTTTTGGTGTGACACTTGCGTAAGTCCTATATAACTCTAAATCTCACGGTGGTTACAAACAATGTCCGCGAATTTTCCCGTGTGCCTAATTTGCGGGTTGAAAATTGGCTTAACAGCAATTGAAAATACAAAAGGTTACATTGTTTTCAGAACTCTATTTTAATTTTTTAGAGATGTTTTATAATTTGTTCACATTATATAAACTTCTATAAAACGTCTCTAAATTCTTCCGCAACGATTTATAGTTCTACTGGCTTTTTGGCAGCTTTGGCTTTTTTCAGTAGTCTATTACCAAGTGTGTAAGCTCCCAAGATTCCTAAACTTAAATTGGTAGAAAAGCCAAAGGGTACGGGAGTTGCAGCAACTGGAGTTAGGGTTAACAGGGAGAAACCATTACTTATGAAGGTAGTCTCATTTTGGGTACTTCCTCTTGGAGTTCCACCTAGTATAGCAAATGTGACACGGTCAGGTAAACTGAAAAAGTTGCTACCATTTGTGGAGGCACCACTACTTCTGTAAAACTGAGTTGGATTAGTACCATTCCACAAAAAGCCCTGTGTTGGCTGAGTTTCGGTCAAAGTTGCCCCCACCAGTGAAGGCGCAAATGCAGAAGTGGTGACAGCAACTGTAGCGGGGTTAATGACAAAGTTAAAAGAGCCTGAAGTATTGGCAAAAGTACCATTTGTGTCAAATGTACCAGCTTCAGCACCACCATTAAAAGACCAGTTCCATGTTAGTGCTTGTGCTGGTTTGGTTTCGGCTAAACCCACAGTTAAAGCTATGCCAGCAGTTGCTATTCCTAGTTTTGTAATTAATTTCACGATGCTTCTTTGTAAAAAAAACTACACGGTTATTATAACCGGAAACTAGCTTACGTAGCTAAGAAGAAAGTATTTTTCGAGAAAAATCTTCATATTATTGTGAATTTCAGGTAAAAAATGAGGTTTTGGCTGTTAAGTCCATAGCAATTTCAATTACGCTATTCTACTTAACCAAGTGTCAGTAAAATCATTTGTTGTTTCATCAGATTTCTAACTCCATCTAACTCAAACTGCACTGTGGTTAAAATCTCTGCTACGGTAGATTTACCATCACAGCTTTGCATAAATTCAAATTCGGCTGTTGATAAATTAACAATTTGGTAATCATAGTTAAATAAACATTGACTAGGAAACCCATCTATGCAGGGGTTAAGTTCGGGAACTGCGGCTAATAAAGTGTTATCTGCTGACCAGTCGTGTTTGGTTAATGGGGGACGACTGAGGAAAAATTCATAATGTGTTACTTCTGGATTCAGTAATTCTATCAGGCGATAACGTTGACGTTCTGTTAATTCTTCTGCCCTTTCTATTAACTCTGGTGCTTTACCCAATAAGGTTTCTAAATCCCAAAACCCAGGATTGGAAAAACCTACAAAGTCTAATTCTGAAGCGTCTATTAATTCAAACAGTGTATCAATATTATAGTCTGTTTCCTGGGGATGTACATACATATCCGCAAAACATTCATCCCTCTGGTTTTCTAATGCCCATCTTTCTTTTTCTCTCTTGACAAGACGGTTATTTTCTGGTAGAGAAGCAAATATTTTTCTACCAACTTGGACACCATCCCGATAGTCACCGCGTTGATCACCTTGGAGAAGTGCGATCGCTTTTTGCATTAGTTGTATTTCCCATCTTCCCAATTCTCCATAGACAAATATGTGCATTAATCCACCTGGAGCGAGTTTTTTCGCTAAGGCTTGAATACCACGAATGGGATCTGGTAGATGGTGAAGCACACCAACGCAGTTAATTAAATCAAATTGTCCTGGTATTTGTTCCACATCGTAAATACTCAGGTGATGAAATTCTACACGGTCAGCACCAGAACTTTGACAGCGTTTTTTTGCAACTTCTAATGTACCAGCACTTAAATCTATTCCTACTACCTGCGCGTGGGGGTTGAGATGTACTAAATATTCTGTACCGACTCCTGAACCACAACCAGCGTCTAAGATGCGGATATCTTGCTTTTGTGGTTTTCTACCTGTGCAGAAGTTGTAAGCGGCTAACCAATTCCATCGCCAATTATATCCTGGTGGTGGTTCGTCGAGGATAGGTTCGGGGGGGAATGGATAGGTGTCGTAGAGTTTTGCAACAGCAGCACTTACTTGGGAGTCGGACATATTTGGGATTAACGCAGCATTTCTGAGTTTAGCGGATCGGAGGATTTTGGGGAAGGCGATTCAATTTTGGTGCAGGATGATTTTTTGGTTGCAAGCTACTTCGCAATTTGCTAAGATATTTGCAGTTCTGCTTTACAAATTAGTAAATTAAGGACTTTTTAGCAATTTAGAGTTGTTGAAATTTGAGCGAGTTTTCCTTAGTTCAAACCTAACAAGCCAAAGAAACCTAACAAGTCAAAGAAACCTAACAAGCTAAAGAAACCTAACAAGCCAAAGAAACTTAAGGAGAAAAATCATGTACACCGTTAAAATTTGGGAATTATTATGCGAATCATCAAAAAAAGTAGAATTAAGGAGTATTGGGAAAAATATCCTGATGCAGAAGCCAGCTTGATAACTTGGACTAAGTTCATAGAAACTCAAACTTGGAATAGTCCTACTGAATTAAGTGCTAGTTCACTTTTTAGACCTGATCCTGTTAAAAATTTAGTTGTTTTCAATATTGGCGGTAATAAATACCGTTTAATAACTTATATTGACTACACGAATCAAATTATATTTATACGTGATTTTCTTACCCATGCAGAATATGACAAAAATAAATGGAAAAATGATTCTTGGTTTAATAGCTAATATTAAACGAAAAAGTTAGTATTTAATGAAAGCTAAGGTTGGTTTATTTTCAATCTTAGTTTCTAATGAAAATAACCTATATTATGGTAATTAGATATGCTACAAAATGCGCCTAACTACACCGAATTACTTAAATCTTTCCCCCCACGCACGATAAAAACTGAGGAAGAATTCGCAAAAACTCAAGCAGTGGTGGATGCTTTAATTGATAAGGGAGATTTAACCGAAGACGAGCAAGATTATTTAAGCTTGCTTGGTATGTTGATTTATGATTATGAACAAAAACAAGATATTATCCCAGATATTTGGGGTGTAGATGTTTTAAAGGTTTTAATGACAGAAATGAATTTAAAACAAAAGGATTTAATTTGTATTTTTAAGACTGAATCTATTGTATCTGATGTTCTCAACAAGAAACGTAAGTTAACAGTTGAGCATATTCAAAAGTTAGCAGAATTTTTCAAAATTTCTCCTGCGGTTTTTCTGCCCAAAAATTCATAAATCTCTGATTTTCTACTCTTTATTTAACTGTAAACTGGTATTTATTATCCGGGTTACGGTAGGTGCTGCATTATTCAAGTTTAGGTAGTGATGGGTATTGATTCCGTAAAAATACCCGTGTTAGGTTAGGTGTTAACGAGTATAATCTAAACTATAATATTTAGCATCTAGTTTTGATTAACCAGGAGTATCAAAAATGCCAGTAGGTTTACCTGAATTTGTGGAAAACCCGGAAAATCGTTGTCCGGTAATTCTTTTGTTGGATACTTCTGGTTCAATGTCAGGACAACCTATACAAGAGTTAAATAGAGGTTTAGCAGCTTTCAAAGAAGATGTGATGAAAGATGCTCAAGCCTCTTTAAGTGTAGAAGTTGCTATTGTCACCTTTGGACCTGTGCGACTGACGCAAGATTTTGTCACCATTGATAATTTTACAGCACCCAAGCTAGAAACAGAGGGTGTGACACCAATGGGTGAAGCTATAGAATACGCTTTAGATTTATTGGAACAACGCAAACAGTCTTATAAGGATAACGGTGTTCTCTATTATCGTCCTTGGGTATTTTTAATTACCGATGGTGCGCCTACAGATGCTTGGGAGGGTGCAGCGCAAAGGGTGAGGGAAGAAGAAGCACAGCGTCGAATGTTGTTTTTTACTGTTGGTGTTCAAGGTGCAGATATGAACAAACTCAGACAAATTGCCCCTCCAGAACGTCCTCCAGTGACGCTGAATGGTTTAGATTTTCGCGCTTTATTTGTTTGGCTTTCCACTTCCATGAAACGGGTTTCTAGTGGCAAAGTAGGGGAAGCTGTAGCATTACCACCGGTGGGATGGGGTCAAATTACTACTTAGAGGGTGTATGAGCTAGAAGAACCTCTCCCTAACCCTCTCCTACGAGGAGAGGGAACATGAAAAAATGAGTTTTCATAAAGGGAGTTTTAAAGCTTCTCCCCTTGTAGGGGAGAGGTTTGGAGAGGGGTTATAAAGTCTAATAAAATATACAGGATTTATTTATTGTGGGTTGGAAAGCTATAGCGCGTTCTGCTGTGGGAACGAGTCATCAAGAGCAAAAAATACCTTGTCAAGACTGCGGACTTTATCGCATTTTTAATGATGTGATTGTGGGCGCAGTTGCTGATGGTGCTGGGAGTGCTAAATATTCTCATTTTGGTTCTGAATTGGCGGTAAAAACTGTAATTAAATGCTTTGCTGAGATTAATGAACTTCCTGATAAACAAGGTTTTTCTCAACCACTTTCGGAAATGGAAGCTAAGGAAGTTTTTACTAAGTTTGTCAAGGATGTTATTACGGTATTAAACAAAAAAGCAGATAATAATGATTATTCTGTTCATGATTTAGCTTGTACTCTGTTAGTTTTTATAGCGACTCCTGAATGGGTTGCAGCGATGCAAATTGGGGATGGATTTATGGTGGTGCGTTCCCAAGATGCAGAATATAAATTATTGTTTGAACCAGATAAGGGAGAATTTTTCAACGAAACAACTTTTGTCACTTCAGCTAATGCGCTGGAGGAAATGCAGGTACAGGTAATTTCAGGAAAGCAAGAGTTTATTTGTGTTTCTACTGATGGATTAGAAAAAGTTGCAATTCGCTTGAGTGATTGGAAACCTCATGCGCCATTCTTTAAGCCTTTGGAGGAATATTTGCGAGAAACTGCTAAACCAGAAGATGATGAAAAATATGTAATTGATTTTCTCAATTCTGAAAGGTTAAATTCTCGGACTGATGATGATAAAACTTTGCTTTTGTGTCTTTTTGGAAAGGAGATTTAGTAGAGAAGAACCTCTCCCTAGCCCTCTCCTAAGAGGAGAGGGGACATGAAAAAATGAGTTTTTGTACAGGGAGTTTTGAAGCTTCTCCCCTTGCAGGGGGATTTTATAAGAACCTCTCCCTAGCCCTCTCCTAAGAGGAGAGGGGACATGAAAAAATGAGTTTTTGTACAGGGAATTTTAAAGCCTCTCCCCTTGCAGGGGAGAGGTTTGGAGAGGGGTCAAAAATTGACTTTGCAACTTTTCAAATACCATTTGATATTTATTTCAACCCATCTAATTAAAATTATATGACAGTTCTTACCTGTGCCATTACGGGAAAATCAATTACTCTATTGGGTGAAGAGATTGCTAATAGTGGTGAAGCGAAAGTTTGGCGAACTAATCAAAATGGTTATTTAGCGAAAATTTACCATTCTCCAACACCTGAACGGGTGCAGAAGTTAGCGGTAATGATAGCACATCCACCCACAGAACCAAATTCCCATCTTCATCATGTTTCTTTTGCTTGGCCTAAGTCGGTGTTGAAAAATGATCAGGGTGATTTTGTGGGCTTTTTGATGCCAGAAATTAGGGGTGGAAAAGAACTTATTGATGTTTATAATCCCCAGCGTCGAAAGCAGTTAAAACTTGAGATTGATTGGCGGTTTCTGCACACAACGGCGCTAAATATTGTTTCAATTATTGAAGCACTGCACACTGCTGGTTATGTTTTGGGAGATATTAAACCACAAAATATTTTAGTTAATAATCGGGCTTTACCTTCAATTATTGATACAGATTCTTTTCAGGTGATAAATCCGAAAAATGGTAAGGTTTATTATTGTTTAGTTGGTTCTGAGGGATATACACCACCGGAACTGATTGGCAAAGATTTTGATAGTATTGAGCAAACGGAAGTACATGATAGATTCCGGTTAGGAGTAATTATCTATCAATTATTATTTGGTGGTAATAATCCTTTTCAGGGAAAGTGGACAGGTGCGGGGGAAACTCCAGATATAAATGAACTTATTTGTCAGGGTTTATGGGTTAATGGGTCAACTAATTTAATTGCAGCAGTAGCAAGAACAATTCCCCTGGAGATTGTTCATCCAGAGGTTCAGCAATGTTTTCTGAAATGCTTTAATGATGGGCATAAAAATCCTAATTTCCGCCCTACGGCTAGGAAGTGGTTGGAGGCGTTAAAGGTAGGGAATGATAGGCTAACTATATGTGGCAGGGTAGATAATCATTACTATAGCCGAACTTATGGTAAATGCTATTGGTGCGATCGCTCTACAAATCTTGGTGTTGATATTTTTCCTAAAAAAGCAGCTTCCACTCCAAAACCAATTACCAACTACTCTCTACAGAATCTCAAAAGCCAAACACTTACTATTGGCGGTAATAACACTATCCAGTCAATTCCTAACTCCTCTTCACAGAATCTCACTAAGGCACATAAAAGATCATGGTGGTTTGGTCTTATTCTTAGTTATTGTGTAATACTAACGATGCCGACTACACTATACCTTATTCAGCTAGGTCAAGAATTGACTCAATCTGAATTGAAACATATACCTAACACTAATATTAATACTAACGATGCCGAAGCCCAATTCAAGCGTGGAGTTGCCCGTTCTAAATTTCCAATTACTGATGAAAGTAATGGTGTAACTTTTAGTGTAGAATCTGTTAGCTACTCTGGTGGTGATTTACTAATCAGAGTGAATATGCAGAATAAAGGTAATAATTCTGTACGATTCTTGTATAGTCTTTTAGATATTACGGACAATAAAGGACGAACACTTCCCTTCCTCACAGAGCATTTACCAGCAGAATTACCTCCCAATAGCCGAGAGTTTTCAGGTACGGTGAGTATCCCCACAGCTTTACTGGATGATGTGAATAAGATATCTCTGTCTCTAACGGACTATCCTGAGCAAAAAGTGAAGCTAGAGGTAGTAGATATTCCTATCGGTCCGATTCGTGCCGTATGGTAAAACCACTAGGATTTGGCCGCTACGCTAAAGTAGAAAATGTATCTAATTTAACGAAATATTCCTTATAGTCATCAATTGTACTAACATTACAAAAATAACATCCCAGAAAAAGCTGTTGTACTTCTATACATTTAGCTAAGGGTAGATAAAATCAAAAAAAGTATTTATAATGAGTGGAATACCACAAATTGACGTTACTCAATTACCTCCCGAAGTTCAAACCACTATCAATCTTATTTCCATAGGCGGTCAGTACCCTCATAGCAAAGATGGCATTGTGTTCAAAAACTTTGAAGGATTATTGCCACCACAACCGCGAGGATATTATAAAGAATACACAGTACCAACTCCCGGAGCAATAGACAGAGGTAGTCGTCGCCTCATTACTGGGCAAAATGGCGAAATTTACTATACTGCTGATCATTACATTACCTTTCAAGAAGTCATTTAGTCATCATAATTCAGGAGAAATAAAATATATGAGTGCATTTCTCAATGTTTTACCAATAGACATTAAACAAAACATCCGTGAAGCAGTGGAACAAATAGCTGCACAACCAGGAACAAAAGTTTTTTATCTTGATGGTAAAAAAATCAATAACAAACAAACATTTTTAACTCAAGCTGCTGAAGCAATGGAATTTCCTACATACTTCGGCGCTAACTGGGATGCTTTTGATGAATGTATCACCGATTTAACATGGTGTCCGGCTCAAAGATATGTCATATTATATGATCATGCTGATATCTTTGCTCAAGCAGAACCGACACAGTACCAAATAGCAATGGATATTTTAAATTCAGCTAAAGAATACTGGGAAGCTAATCATATTCCTCTCAAGTTTTTAGTTATTAACAAATAGGTAAAGTTACATTTTCACTATTTGGAGATTTTTTGTTGTGGTTGTCAGAATCAGGATTTCCAGGATTTTAGGATGTACAGGATTGTTATTTGTATATTTTCTGTGAATATTTAATGATTATAAATTATGATTTAGAGAAAAATATATTTTCTATCATTCACAACAACCTATATTTCCTAAAAAACATCCTGTTAATCCTCTAATCCTGGACATCCTGATTCTGACAAAAAAACATCCTGAAAATCCTTTAATCCTGGATATCCTGATTCTGACAAAAAAATCACAAATAACACTCATAATCTAATCTTTATAAATAAATAATAAATAAGAAATATTCTACTTAAATAGATACAACCTATTTTTTTCATCCTGTGAATGCTTTAATAATTGTACCAACCCAGCCGAAAAAATTAAATTTGCCACAACCATAGACTTACACAAATAGTTAGTAGTAGCTGTTAAATTTACCCATTGAGGATGACTAGTTCAGATCCCCGATTTACAGTAGCAGTAAGCATTCAAACCCGATTAATGCAAGGCTTTGTGATGAAAATTGCTACCGCCTGTACCTGCAATATACTATATCTAAAAAATCGGGGATCTTTGTTATTAGTCACCTGTGATTTAAGCCTTCACAACCTCAGCAAAGCGGATTTTCAAATAATCATCTTCCATCTTTGCACCTGATGGTTGCAGTGCGGCTAAAGCTTGGGGTAAAACCAAATTACGGCGATGATTACCAATAGTAATGTTTAATTCGTCGCCACTTTTACTGAGTTGAACTTGATTTTTGGGAATGCCCGGTAAATAAAGTTCTAAGCTGTATTGGTTGTTTTCTTGGACAACTCTAATTGTTGTTTCTTTGTAATAAATCTGAGTTGGATCTTCATTTGGGTAAAGAGTTTCTTTGAGTCTCTCTAATGCTGCTAAACCACACATTTCTTCAGAATAAAGAGGTACTTCTTTCACAGGTAGAGGGTGAAAGTTTTCATGAATTTCTTGGCGATATTGTTCTTGATTTTCTTTCCAACTTTGGAAAAATGGATCTTCAACTTCTTTGGGAATAATGCGATTAGCGATAATCAAATCTGTCGCTACATTATACAAACTCAAATAAGCATGAGCGCGAAGAGATTCTTTAATCACCATTTTTTCTGGGTTGGTGACAAGACGGACTGAAGTTTGAGTATTATCAGTTAATACTTTTTCCAGTGCTTCTATTTGTTCATAAAACTCATAGGGCGCATCCATTACTTCTTTGTTTGGTAGAGAAAAACCAGCAATTGGCCTAAAAATAGGTTCTACCAGAGGTCTAAGTGCTACGGATATGTTTTGGAAAGGTTTGTAAAAACGCCGCATATACCAGCCACCAACTTCTGGTAAGCTTAACAGACGTAGTGCAGTACCAGTGGGGGCGGAATCAATAATCAAAACGTCAAATTCCCCTTCATCATAATGACGTTTCATTCTTACCAAGCCGAAAATCTCATCCATTCCTGGTAAAATAGCTAATTCTTCCGCTTGGATGCCGTCTAAACCCCGTGCTTGCAAAACTTGGGTAATATAACGCTTTACAGCACCCCAGTTACCTTCTAATTCTTGCAGCGCATCGAGTTCTGCACCCCACAAATTTGGGCGCACTTGTCGAGCATCGTGTCCTAATTCTAGATCAAAACTGTCTGCTAGAGAGTGAGCAGGGTCTGTACTTAAAACTAGTGTCCGGTAGCCGAGTTCTGCACAACGGAGTCCAGTGGCTGCGGCGACGGAGGTTTTACCCACGCCACCCTTACCTGTCATTAAAATTACTCGCATGGATAATTTGGCTCTGCCTGAATTTTGTTTACATTTATTTACATTATCCTTTGTTTGCGGAAAATAGGTGTTGCTTCAATACATCTAATCGGGAACAATGCCAATGATCTATGTGGGAAATGATTAAATTTTCAGTATTAAGACGTAGTTCACTCCAACCAGAAATAGATACCCGTGGTTTCCAAGGAAGGGGAGAGTTCCAGCTAAGTGTCCACTCGCTTTTAATAATGTCTTCTTGACGTTGAATATTATGTAAATCCATTTTTAGATTGAGGAAGAAAGTCTGGATAAATTTAATCATCCATTTATAAAGTCCCAAACCCCGAAATTTAAATACAGCATCTTGAAAATAAACATCTGGTGCATAAATGCTGTAAGTTTGATTGACTGGAAATCTCGCGTAATCTGCTTTTAGGGTTTCTAAAATATTCATTGGTAATTGGTAATGGTAATTGGTAATTGTGTTTTAATTCTAAATTCTAAATTCTAAATTCTTCATGCTTTTGCGTTATTTCTACATAAATATGCTCTAAGCGGACAGGTTGACGAGAAATAGAATCAATGGGTATACCATCAAATCTGACAAGTAGCTCTTTTAATTCTAACGGTTCTGGTAGTAAAAAAGCTAAATCGCTACCATAACGCCGGGTTGTGAAACCATATTCTTGAGCTAGGGATATAGCTTTTTCTTCTTCTGTAGTTTGTAACATGACAATTTCTTGTCCGGGAATTAAAGTTTTTAACTCGGATAAACTTCCTTCAGCTAAAATTTTACCATTTTTCAAAATCCCAATTCTGTTACAAAGTCTTTCCGCTTCATCTAATAAATGGGTTGTTAATAAAATTGTCATTCCTTGATTTTTTAGTTGGCGAATCAATTCCCAAATTTCATATCTGGCTTCAATATCTAATCCTGTAGTTGGTTCATCAAGAATTACTAACTGAGGCTGATGTACCAAAGCAACAGCAATATTTAACCGTCTTTGCATTCCACCGCTGAGAGTTTCCACAGGACTTTTTGCTCTATCTAATAAGTTAACAGCTTTGAGAGTTGCTTCAATTTGTTGCTTTTGTGTTTCTCGATCTAAACCGTAAATGTCAGCGAAAAAATTGAGATTTTCTGCACAAGAAAGGGTTTTATATAAAAGATTTTCTTGAGGAGCAATACCAATAAGTTTTTTGGTTGCTTCCGAAATAGGTTGATGATTGATGGTAATATAACCACTATCAGCATTGAGAAGGTTACAAATAATATTGATTGTTGTTGTTTTTCCGGCTCCGTTTGCACCTAATAAACCATAAACTTCTCCTGGTTGAATACTTAATGTTAAATTTTGGAGGACTTTTCGGCTTTTGTAAGACTTGTTTAAATTTTTAATTCTCAGCATATTGATAATTCAGATATTTTGTATTTTGACAACTTCAGCTTGACCGTCTGACAGAAGGGGTTGAAAACTAGAGACAAGGAGCTTTGAAAGAATTTACTTGCCAAATAACATTTTTTGCGCTATTACTAAGAGTAATTACGCATTTGACTGAGTTTTCTAATGAATTCAAGGCATTTGTGATAGCCTCCAGCACTGCGCTTCGTGCAATCGCTGAAGTTTGAGATTTTTAATAATTATCAACCCTAACTCACCCTAATCTTAGCTAAAGATCAGAAGAATATGAAAGAAAATCAGGTCTTAAATATTGAGCAAGATTTTGCCCTTGTTTTAACAGCCAGTATTGATATCAAGGGAATGCCCAAAGCCTATCCTACTGTAGCAGAACAGCGACAAGAAGATTATTATAATAGTGTCAAATACTATATCAATAATCAGCCGCGAATCCAGAAAATTATTTTTATTGAAAATTCAGGATGGCCTCTTGATAGAGTCAAAGAAGCTGTTGCTGATAATCCTTATGATAAAACCATTGAATTTATTTCCTTAGATTGTAATGATTTTCCCAGAGAATTTGGTAAAGGATACGGTGAGAGCTTATTAATAGAAAAAGGATTATTCAAATCTAATTTAATTAATACAGTCAACCATTTCGCTAAAATTACAGGTCGAATTTATTTAAAAAATATGACCCAGGTATTGGAATCAACAAAAGAAAATTATGATTGTTTATGTGATTATAAAGATCAAGGGTGGAGAATTAAAAAAATCTTGGGTAAAAAGGATGTAAGTCCCTATTGCGATACTCGTTTTTTAGTTTTTAGCCAGAATTTTTATGAGCATACTATTAAACCTCTCCATCAAAAACATGAAAAGGGTTGTTTTTATTTAGAAACTCGTTTTTATCAAGCTATTAAAACTGTAGAAGGACAACATAAAGTTATTTATCGTTTTGCTATTGAGCCTGATTTTCAAGGAATTGCTGGTCATTTTGGTGGTAAAAACTATAGCAGTAAAAAGGAGAGAGCGAAGTTTATGATTCGTTCATTAACTCGAAAATTAATACCGATGTTACATCTTTAAAACCTCAAATTATTTCAAATTTGATGTCAGCCTTCAGATAACAAAGAAGAAGAAAATAACCTGAAAAGGATTCGGGGATATCGCTATTAGATAACTAGATTTAAAGCCTTTTTTCCACCATCAACATCCGTTGATAAGATAACCATCCACAGACTAACATTATCATTGCAAACCAAAATAAAAACCAAAAATGTAAGATGATATCATTAAATTTATCACCATTAGCCCACACACCTAAAAGAGCTTCATTCATGTGATAAATAGGATTATATTTAGCAATCTCTAAAAGAGTTTTAGGAAATAATGAAGTTGGTAAAAAAGCCCCACCTAAAATTAATAATGGTACTCCGAAAGCCGCTACTAAAGCATTAACATCTTCAATGCGTCGAGCTAATTGTGTACCTAAAATAAATCCTAAACCAACATAAGCAATAATGCTGAATATAATAATGATTATTCCTAATAAAATCGAACCTTTAAAAGTAGCACCCCAAAAAGCAGCAATAGCATAAACTAAAAGCGTTTGTCCAATACCAATACAACTATGAGCGAGAAAAATTCCCAAAAAATAAGATGTGCCGCTTAAAGGAGAAATAAACAAGCGTTTCAAGGTTTGCTGTTCTCGTTCTGCAACTACAGTAGCGACACTTCCACCTAAACAGCTAAAAAACAGTGCTGCACCTACCAAAGTCGAAGGTGCAGCATTTTCAAAAGCCACAGCCATTGTGAGTTTTGCCCTTTCCGCTAAAATAAATCCGTTGAGAATTAAGATGGAAATTGGGAAAATGCTCCAAAAAATTAGGCTGCGTCTGCGTCGTAAGAGTTCAATTAAGATGCGCTGAGTTACAGCTATAGTTTCACGATAATATTTCATCCTGATTAGTGTATTTACAAATTTACCTAAAATTTATACTATACTAAGTGTACACTGTTATCTGTGCAGAGTAGTAAATTAATAAATAATATATTACACTATCAAAGAATCTTGTAATTCGTAAGTATTCAGCTATAGGAAATGTTGATACCCAGATCCCCGACTTCTGCGATCAATTCACAATTTATCGACACGATCATAAAAGAAGTCGGGGATTTTATCACTTTATTCCTGAATGCTTACTGTAATTCACGCTTTTCGACATCGTGAAAATTGAATTGAGAATTTAATTGCGTAAATCATGAGCCAACCATTTAGTATACCAGAATCATCTACCATTTCTCGTCGTACATTGCTGAAGTTATTCGGTGTGGGTACGATAGTTGGAGCAACAGGATACTCCCGTTTTAGTAAACCCAAACCATCAGTTTTTCAACCAGATAATCTTGATTTACCCAAGATATTAAATTCTAACAAAACCGTCGCAGTAATTGGTGGTGGTTTAGCAGGTTTAGCTTGTGCATATCAATTAGTTCAGCGGGGATTTACAGTTAAACTTCTAGAAAAATCTCCCCAAATTGGGGGTAAAATTGCCAGTTGGCCAATAGAAGCTGCTGGTGAAAATTTTATGATGGAGCATGGATTTCATGGCTTTTTTCCTCAGTATTATAACTTAAATAGTGTGGTTTCTGAATTGGGAATTAAAGATAATTTTCAATCCTTAAATTATTATTCTGTCGTTTACCACAATTCTCAATATCAACCGGAGGTATTTCGTCCTAGTAGTTCTGCTTTTCCGTGGAATATTATTGATTTAGCTGTTGCTTCTCCCAATCGCTTACAATGGGGTATCAATCTCACTAAAATCAAGCATCTACAAGTTTTTCAAGCTATTACAGGTTTTCAGAGAGAAAAGAACTATCGCCGTTTTGATAATATCTCTGTTGCTGATTGGGTTGCTTCAGAATTTCCCCAAGGTTTATATGATTTGTATTTTTTACCTTTTGCTAAATCTAGCTTAAATGCACCAGATTTAATGAGTGTGGGAGAACTAATGCAGTTCTTCCATTTTTACTTTTTTGGTAATCCTGAAGGATTAGCTTTTAATGGCACAAAAGACGATATGGGAACAAGTTTAGTCCAACCTATCGCTCAAGCAATTCAGCAGCAAGGTGAAATTATCACAGATGTAAATGTGAGTGAAATTGTTACTAATGATGGAAAGATATCAGGAATTAAATATTTTGTAGGTAACAATCATCATTCTGTTCCTTTTTGGGTAAAACGTAACTCAGTTACTAATGATAAAAAAATAGAATATTTTGGTGCGGCTGATGAAGTTTATGCTGTTAACAATGGCAGTCAAGAAGCTATTTCTCTGACTTGCACTCATCAAGGTTGTACTGTACAAATAGCCGCAGATGGACAATTTCATTGTCCTTGTCATGGTGCAGTATTTACATCTGATGGTAAAGTTGTTAAAGGACCAGCACAAAGAGATTTATCGAAATTTAAAGTTGTAGAAAAACAGGATGATAATTTGCAACTTTTAGCAGTTAATCAAGAGTCATCATCTCCAGAAATCATTAATGCCGATTATTATGTTTTAGCGACTGATGTACCGGGAGTGCAACAGTTATTTAAACGTATGACTGGGGATGTAGATAAAAACGTGAAACAAGTGCGATCGCAAATTGAAAACCTCAGTATTGCTGATCCTTTTGCTGTTTGTCGTTTTTGGTTTGATCAAGATTTTGAATGGGAACATAGTAATTTTACATCTTTATCTGGTTATAAACTAACTGACAGCATTACCCTTTATCATCGCATTCAAACACAATTTATTGATTGGTCGCAACGCACTGGTGGTAGTGTAGTAGAATTACACGCCTATTGTTACAAAGAAAAACAATTTCCCAATCAAGAAGCTTTGTTAACAACATTTGCACAAGAACTATATGAAATAGTTCCTGAATTAAAACAAGCAAAATTACTACATCGGGAATTAGTCAATCAACATAACTTTTCTGGATATCCACCCAATAGTTATGCAGAACGTCCAGAAACTCATACAACTTTGACTAACTTATTTTTTGCTGGTGATTGGGTAAAAATGCCTTTTCCCTGCGGTTTAATGGAACGGGCTGTGAGTAGTGGTTTGTTGGCTGCTAATGAAATTTTACACCGTGAAGGTTTGCAGCGACGACCACTTTTAACAGTTAATCCAGAAGGATTATTACAAATTTAATTGATCACTTCCTCAATTATTGAGGAAGTATAGGACTCATATTTGAATTTTGAAAAAATCTAAGTATTTGTAGGGTGCGTCAGATATAACAAATCTGTTTATTGATAGAATTTATGCAGTCTGACGCACCCTACGTAGGGCTTACTGAAAAAGTTGTCTGTGAGGGTAGGGAACAGGGAACAGGGAACAGGGAACAGTTTCAGCCATCTGGATATACTTAATTTCCTATATCCGACAAGGAAAAATGCAACTGTTTTGAGACTCAATTTGCCAAACCCTTGCACTTTTTTGTTCTAAAAATTCGCAAAACCCTTATTAATAAACGGTTTTAGTTTTATTCAGCAAACCCTACGTATCATTTCATAAATCAAATATTATCCCTATACAATAAACTAGAATTGAGAATTAATAGACAATGATACATTGTAGAAAAATGAACATTAATTATTATTATTCTGCAAATAATCACCTAAATTTAACCCTATAACCCCGATAATAATCAAAAATATAGATATAAATTTTATGAGTGAAAAAGATTCACGAAACCAAAAAATACCAATACTAGTAATTATGATAGTACCCAAACCAGACCAAACAGCATAAACCATACTAACTTCAAGTTTTCTGAGAGAAAGTGTCAAAAAAGTTAAACAAAATCCATAAAATACAAAGATTAAAATTGAAGGAACTATTTTAGTAAATTCTTCAGAAAGTTTCATGCAAATTGTACCAAAAACTTCAAAAAGAATTGCCATAATCAAGTAAAGCCAACTTATTAACATACAATTAAACATTAGAGTTATTCAATTATCTCTAGAAACTCCGAAAATTTCTATAAGTACAGGACTTACGCAACTGGCACATTGGTAGGGTGCGTCAGACTGCATAAATCCTGCAAATAAATAGATTGTTGATATCTGACGCACCCTACAACAGATTTTTGGTGTGACACTTGCGTAAGTCCTAAAGTAAAAACTCTGATATTTTTATACCCAAAATAATCCCATTCCTGACTTATTTTTTAAACGGCAAATAAATTATGAATTGATACAAAAAGCTGAGGATAGATACTACTTAAAAAAATCTGCCATTGCTGCGGTAAAACCAGCAAATGAACTATAATCTTTTGATATAATAGAAACATTGACACCTAAACTTTCAGCATTTGTAGCTGTATATGGTCCAAAACAAGCAATTATTGAATGTTCATAGTCGCTTTTTGAATCAAACATGATCAAAAAACTTTCTATTTCTGCGGTGCTACTAAAAGCTATAATATCTACCATTCCTTGGCGAATTAAGTTTAATTCAACTTCATAAATATTTTTATCTATATTTTGTGTAATATAAGTTGATAAGCGAGTAACTTGTATACCCAATTTATTTAAATCATTAATCAAGTTTGGGATAACATTTGGTTCAGGTAAACCCACAACTTCAGGTGCAGGTACTAGCATCGTTTGTCCCTGAATATTAGATATTTTAGATAACTCAGCTATAATTCCCGCTGGACTAGGTTCTTGCGGTATTAAATCAACTCTACCACAAATAGATAATAAACTTTCTGAGTCTTTACCTAAAGCACATAATTTACTGTTCTCTAATGTAGAAATAGGAATATTTAAATCATGTAGACGCTGAAAAAAAGCAATAATTCCATTTCTACTAGTAAATATAATCCAGTTAAATTTATCGACGTTATGCAAAGTAATATCTAAATTAGTGAAATCTGATAAACGGGAAGTTTCGATGGTGGGCATAAAAACAGGAAGACCACCTTTCTTGATAATTTCTTCAGACAATCTATAGGCATAATTTCTAGGGGCTGTAACTAAAATTCTTTTACCATAAAGTGGTAATTCACTGGATGGGATAAGTAATTGAATTTCACTAAAATTAGTTAGCATTTGTTATTTAATTATGTTTACAAAAAATCATTCTATATCTCTTTTGTCAGATAAAATGGGAATTTTGATGATAAATTCTGACCCTTTTCCTGAATGAGATAAACAATAAAGTTGACCTCCATGTTTTTCAACTACAATTTGATGGCTAATTGATAATCCTAATCCCGTTCCTTTGCCCACAGGTTTAGTAGTAAAAAAAGGATCAAATAAGCGTTTTTGTATACTCTCCGGTATGCCCGCACCATTATCAGTAATGCAAATCATGACTTGATTATTTTCAGTCATTTCACTACGAATACGAATGATCATATCTTTTTGAGTTGAGGGGGCGATATTATCACTCCAAGTTGATAATTTATAATCTTCGGAAAGAGCATCAATCGCATTAGAGATTATGTTCATAAATACCTGATTAAGTTGCCCCGCATAGCATTCTACTAAGGGTAGATTTCCATACTCCTTGATTACTTTAATTTCTGGACGATCAGATTTAGCTTTTAAATTGTGTTGAAGAATTGTCAAGGTATTTTCTATACCTTGATGAATATCAACAAACTTTAATTCTGCTTGGTCTAACCTGGAAAAGTTGCGTAAAGATAAAACAATTTCATTGATGCGGGTAGCCCCAACTTTCATAGAAGATAACAATTTTGGCAAATCTTCCATAATGAATTCAATTTCAATTCCCCTCTCTTGTGCTTGCAATTTCACATCACAATAAGATAGTTTTTTTTGATAACATTCTAGTAGATATAGTAAGTCTTCTACATATTCAGTAGCATAGTTGAGATTGCCATAAATAAAATTCATAGGATTATTGATTTCGTGGGCAATACCTGCTACTAATTGTCCCAAAGCAATCATTTTTTCATTTTGTAGTAATCGAGTATAATTGTGTTGCAGATCACGAAAGTCTTCTCGGGCTATGCGAGCGCGTTCTTTTTCTTTTTGTAGTCGAGAAAGCGTGAAAACATGAATTTGAGAATAGGCTAAAAGTAACTGATGAAAATCCAGTAATCCATACTGACAAGATTGATCTGTAATGATAATTGGTTCATAAACAAGTTTAGGCGATCGCCCTAATGCCATCTGAGTTGCATCTACAATTGGTGTATCCTCAGATAAGATAGATATTTCTGGTAAAAGAAAATTGTAGAGATATTCAACAGGCCGACCAGCAAACAAACCCAAACCGTAAGGACGACTCATTTGTTCAAAAAATAGCCTTCGTGAAATCATGCCTACACATTGGTGATTTCTAGTCAATATAATGCCTGGGAGCAAAGGCTCTTGATCAAAAAGTATAGCTAATTCATTTCCTGGATGATCTAACTCAATTTGAACTGTCCAAACTGGTAGTTCCTGCAAAGTTGACTCTAGTTTTAGATTCAACTCATCAGCATTTTTCATGCTATGCATAGCCAGCATTTTTACAATCCTTAATATTTATGTAATATTGACGGTTACTAAAATCAGCATTATTGCTTAAACCATAGTTTCCAAAAGTGTTTGATAGAACTTCTAAATACGCAAGATTATCATCTTAGGTCTTCTAGCCAGATTTATGATTATTGGTCAAATCAACCGATAGATACAGCGGATTTAAGCTATGGCATCCTCAAGCTTGGCAGAAATATGAGACTTTAGATGAAACACACAACAGAATCAATTTAGTCTATGGTAAGTAGATCAATTCAATCGTACCATCTGCCCTTTAACTAAAAGTTAAGGATTAAAGCTAAATTTAGCCAAAATGACATATAATTATTTATATAGTATATTTACTTATTTAAAAATTAAAATTACTAAGAAAATTTATAGGCATCTACGTTAGGCATTTAAGGTTAACAGATGATCAAGCTAGAAATATTTGACTATATTTTTAGCAATAAAAATACAAAATTGGGCTGATGCAAGGAAAAACAACATTTTCTCAACTTTGTTGGTTTACCCTGCGTTCACCCCCTCCGCATCTATATTTCACCTCTTTGGATAAGCAGACTACAACCCAACCGACAAATTACCGCGACTTAAAACTGATAACTCAAAATCTGAATCTCCGTATTTTCAGGTAAAGCTTGAGAATTAATAGCTACAGTGTCATCATTACTGCGTCGGACATTGACACCAGGCATCAAAGTTAGAAAATCATCCACTGGTGTAATCTCACAACTAGCAGTATCTGCCGCCTGAGTGCGATAATGGGTAGGAATTACCAGCTTTGGATTTAAGACTGCAACAGCCTGTTTTGCTTCATTAGCATTGTAAGCTTTAGCACTACCTCCCACCGGAACAAATGCCACATCAGGACGACCTGTCAAGATTTTTTGCTCAATAGAAATAGGTGCAGCCGCGCCTCCTAAATGTAAAATATTAATTCCCCCTTGGTTCCACTTCCAAGCCGTATTTTTACCAAATTGTTTGCCACCTTTACGGTCATGGTCTATAGAAATTCCTTGGAATTTAAGACCTTTAAATTCATAAACTCCCGGTTCATAAATCAGCTTAGGATTTCCCGGTAGTCCTTCCACTGCACCTTCATCTAACAGTTGACTACTAATTAATACTAAATCAGCTGCAACTTTTGGGGGACGATACCCAGCAGTACAACCCACTGTCCGAAAGGGATTGACAAGAATTTTTACCCCACCACCAGTAAAAAGAAAGCAAGTGTGACCCAACCACTTAACTGATACACCACTAGATTGGGCATTAACTGGAAAATTGGCACTTAAATTAGTAATTAAAGCTGTAGCCAAACCAGCCCCAGCATAGCCCATTAACTGTCGTCGTTTCATCTCACTCTCTCACCTGTAGTTGTTCCAGAAAATTTCGTAGTAACTGCTTACCCGAAGCAGTCAGCACACTCTCTGGATGAAATTGGACACCTTGAATGTGAGGATAGTTCCGGTGTTGCACTCCCATAATTGTTCCATCTTCCACCCAAGCAGTGATTTCCAAGACTTCGGGACAAGTTTCACGCTCAATCACCAAACTATGATATCTGGTGGCGGTAATAGGATTTTCTAATCCTTGAAAAACCCCAACTCCCTTGTGAGATACCACGGAGGTTTTACCGTGCATCAACTCTGGTGCAGAAACAATTTTACCACCGAACACCTGACCAATACTTTGATGTCCTAAACAAACACCTAAAATTGGTAAACTAGATCCGAGCTTTTCAATTACATCTAAAGAAATTCCTGCATCCTCTGGACGACCAGGACCAGGAGAAATTACCACTGCATCAGGATTTAAAGCCCTAATTTCACCTACAGTGATTTTATCGTTACGAAAAACTTTTAAATCAGCAGCTACTGGGAAATCTGCGCTGAGTTCTCCCAAATACTGCACCAAATTATATGTAAAGCTATCGTAATTATCAATGACTATAATCACAATTTATACCTAATTTATTTAGACTAAAAATAAGTATCTTCCTTTGAGCATCTCTACGTCAAGGATAGACAACAGTTTTTTCCCAAAATTTTGCATACTGTGGGAAAAAGTAAGGTGACAAACATCCTCTAAATAGCAGTCATGATTAAAGCTACTAAAGGAGGAAGTAACAGTGTAGCAGCTACCAATAACGATACCCAAGCAGAAACAAGCACAGCACCAGCAGCGCAGTCTTTAGCAACTTTGGCTAAGTCGTGATATGTTTGCTTCACTGTTAAGTCTACCAGAGACTCAATGGCTGTATTCACTAACTCTAATGTTAAAACTAAACCGCTAGTGATAGCTATTATGGCTATTTCTACTGGTTGTAGCTTTAAAAAAAGACTCAATCCAATAGCAAAAGCAGAAACAGCTACATGAATACGAAAGTTGCGTTGAGTTTGAAAACTATAGCTAATTCCCGCCCAAGCATACTTAAAGCTAACAAATAAATTAGAAGCTATCTGCCAGGAAAATTCCCGTTCTTTGGACACAAGAGTTGGTAAACGGTTTGGTGTTGGTGGTGGAGAAATTTGTTGGGACATAGAGTGGAGATGACTAATATAATAAACTAGAAATCTTGGTTAATTTTAAGGGCAGGATTTAACTTTGAGGCAATTTTAATGAATTCGTGACAATAATTTTGTAAACATTGTCACCCAAAGTCAAAATCCGATTCATGTTCATAATTTTAAGTTAACAATAATACCTACTGTATCCAGTAATGTTACTTGTTTTTTTAACATTTGCAGCAAACTTTCTTCATCAGGATGATCCCAGCCTAAAAGATGTAATAAACCATGAGCAGTTAACCACGCTAATTCTGTAGTTAAGTCATGTTCCTGCTGTTGAGCTTGCCGTTGCGCTGTTTCTATAGATAGAACAATGTCACCTAAATACAAAGGTTGGGAAGCCAGCATTTCCTCGGTTTGGGGAAAATCTGCCTCTAAGGAAGCAAAGGCTAAAACATCTGTAGGTTGATTTTTCTGACGGTATTGGGCATTTAGTTCCTGAATTTGAGCATCATTTGTCAAACGCAGCCCTATTTCATAACTTGGTGCAGGTGGAATATCTGGAGCAAGAATTTCTAACCATTGAAAAAACCAGTTTTCCCAGGAATGGCTAGATGCGGCTGAATCATTAGCCCCAAGATTGTAAACTACTGGTGGGCAAGACTCTTCAAAATTATTTTCTACAAATAGTTCAACTTGAGGAGGCACAAAATCTCCTTGGTTAACGAGTTAGGTAAGCAAGTCCGACGAGGACAGCTAACAGTCCTACAGCGGTCAGTCCAAAATGTTTGAGGGATGTTCCACCTTTTCTGACCATATTTCGCATGGCCAGTTTCACGTAGCTGGGTTTAGGTTCGTTTGCAGGAGAATTGCTCATTATTTTCTTACAATAATCTCTATCTATAACTTTATATCATGTTGGGATATGGGGATTAGGGACTGGGGACTGGGGACTGGGGACTGGGGACTGGGGACTGGGGACTGGGGACTGGGGAGATGGGGAGATGGGGAGGTAAACAACCCAATCACCAATCACCAATCACCAATCACCAATCACCAATCACCAATCACCAATTACCAATTACCAATTACCAATTACCAATTACCAATCCCCAATTATCCAGAATTACTGTCTACTAATTGGTTTTCTTGGCGCAGATAGGCTTGGATGAAAGCATCAAGTTCACCATTCATCACGTCACCGATGGCTGTGGTTTCAGTATTTGTACGTAAGTCTTTAACCATTTGATAAGGGTGAAAGACATAGTTACGGATTTGGTTGCCCCAGGAAGCTTCGACCATATCACCACGAATTTCGGCAATTTCTTGGGCGCGTTGTTCTTTAGCAATGACTAACAACTTGGCTTTAAGGCGAGCTAGGGCTTTCTCTTTATTTTGCAGTTGGGAACGTTCTTCTGTACAACGTACAGCTAGACCGGTGGGGATGTGAACTATCCGCACGGCTGTTTCTACTTTGTTGACGTTTTGGCCACCTTTACCGCCAGAACGGGTTGTGGTAATTTCCAAATCTTTCTCTGGAATTTCCAACTTAACGGTGTTATCTATTTGTGGCATGACTTCCACCCCAGCAAAACTGGTTTGCCGCTTACCGTTGGCGTTGAAGGGGGAAATTCTGACTAACCGATGAGTACCCATTTCAGAACGTAAATAACCATAGGCGTAGCGTCCAGTAATTTCTAAGGTGGCTGATTTAATGCCGGCTTCATCACCTTCTGATTCTTCAGCCAATGTCACTTTGTAGCCATGATCTTCTGCCCAACGAGTGTACATCCGCATGAGCATAAATGCCCAATCTTGAGCATCTGTACCACCAGCACCTGCGTTAATTGTCAAAACTGCGCCTTGAGAGTCATAAGTTCCTGAAAGTAATTGTTGTAATTCCCACTGGTCAAGGTCACGATTGAGTTTGGTGATGGTAGATTCTGCTTCTTGCAGTAGTGATTCGTCCGTTTCTAGTTCTAATAGTTCAACAACTGCTCTAGTATCATCTAAATTGGCGTGCCATTGATAATACTGTTCTAGGTGGGATTTGAGGTCGTTGAGTTCTTGGAGTGTTTGTTGTGCTTGGGTTTGGTCGTCCCAAAATTCTGCCTGGGCTGATATTTGTTCTAAATCATGAATTTTGGCTTTGAGTGCGGGTACGTCAAAGATAGTCCTGGGTTTTACCCAGGCGGTTAGACAATGTTTCGATTTCGCGTTTGAGTTCTAGAACTTCCATGGTTTAATAAATTTTTAGGCGAATATAGTATTGTTTAGGCAACGCATTAGGCTAATGCTACTATACAAACAAATTCCACCTGCGTGGTTTGCTGTTTTAGGCGATCGCTTTTGATATTTTTGATTTTAGCTTTAGTTGGACAAGTTATCAGAAGATTGGCTGAAAACCCCAGATATTGGTAGTCCCTTGACCAAACCAATCACAAGATTTGTAAAATTACCAAAGTCATATCATCAGTATTTTGTTTATCAGGACCGATGAATTCCTGAACTTTATCAAACAAATAATCGACAATTTCCTGTGGTCCATTGCAATAACGACAAGCTGCATTAAGTGAAGTAATAAAATTATCTTCATCAAAGCGATCGCCACTACCCGCAGCCGCATCTGTCAAACCATCTGTATAATAAATAATCGTATCCCCAGGTTCTAATTGTACTTGCCCATCTTCATATTGACTGTTAGCATCCAAACCTATTAGCATCCCGATTGTATCTAATCTGCTGACGGTTTTAGTCGCAGCGTGCCACCACAAGGGCGGATTATGGGCAGCATTACTATAAGATAAGGTTCGCGTTTTCGGATCATATTCTGAATAAAACATGGTCACAAAACGGTGGGAATTTTCCAAATCCGCATACATGACGCGATTCAAATTTTGCAGAATCCCCGCAGCCGAATTACCATGTAATACTTCACCCCTCAGCATTCCTCGCAACATTGTCATAATTAACCCAGCGGGAACACCTTTACCCATGACATCGCCAATTACCAAAGCCCAACGGGCATCTTCTTGATTATTATTATTTTTTGACTTTAACTGATTGTGATTTGTGGGAATAAAATCATAATAATCTCCACCCACACGATTAGCAGGTTTACAACGTGCTGCCAAAACTACACCAGGAATATTAGGACATTGACGTGGTAAAAGTCGGCGTTGAATTTCTGCACCAATTTCTAATTCTTGATCTAATCGTTCTTTTTTTCTCAGTTCTACCGCTAGTTCGTCATTTTCAATCGCTACCGCTGTTTGATCTGCAACTAATCTGACTAACTTTTGTCTAGTTTCTGTCCAACTATATTCTGGATCACGGCTTAAAACATACAGCCATCCCCTTTCTGTATGCTTAACTAAAATCGCCGTACCAAAAATCTGTACATCTGGACCTAAATAGCGGTGCATTTCATCATCCAAAAGTCCTGTTGTTGTTGTTAGCGGTACAGAATTGGATAAAAGTGTAATTTGACTGCTGGCAGTTTCTAAGGCTTTTCTAATATTTTTCCGTTGTTGACTATCTTGCCAATGTAGCTGTTCCAGCCTAATTTGACCATTAGGTTTATAAAGAAATAAGGCGCTACCATCAGCATCGGTAACTCTTGTGGCCATGAGGGGAATCAGTTCCAAAAATTGATTCAAATTATTGAAACTTCTCAGGGCAAATCCTAAAGAACTGAGCAAATCTTGAATTTTATTTTGTTCCCGATGCAGCCTAGCCACAAGTTCTTTTAGTGCCACAATTGGAGTGACATCTGTAGTGGCACTACTATTACTTTCAGTGGAGTGAGAAGGAACTTGAGACACGGGTAAATATACTATTACATTTGATATTAACAGATGGAAAATTTATGATTTCTGAATCAATTTTTTGGATTGGGTATTGCTCAATCATATTCGATAAGATTAGTAATTTTAGCAACCGTAGTAAAACTGGGGATGTAATTTTTTGAGTAGTGCATTTGCTGATGAGATTTTTTGCCATTTATGAGAATGTTACAGTCGTTCATTTTCAGCTATACTCAACACGGCTTCATCATTTGATTCTGTGGGTAGGGGTAAAGCAGGAGCTAAATCCCTACAAATCTGGGTTTTTCATAATTTTGTAAAAGTCCATGTCTCAACAGTGTTTAGTATATACAGTGAATTAACTCTGTCCAGTATAAAACAGTAATTTTGATAACGATACAGACTGCTGATAATTTTTGCATAGCTTAATTAGTCATTGATATATCTTGAAAAATAAAGCTTTTCTGCTATTTAAAATCATTTTTGATTGCAAACTTGAAACCAAAAGTTATATACAGCCGTTTTGGCTCAACCATGATGATTTCAATGTCTAAATAGTTGACAGAGAGTATTGAGCAGGAATTTTGCCAGTATAACCTGATCACCAAGTTAGGAGTATGCAGCCAGTTTATTTGCACTAATCCAATTTTTTCTAGATATCTTTTGCAGTCATCAAGTCACCTTGGTGCTGCATTGGATAAACCCCTTGGACAGTGATAAAAATGGCTTTAGTGTGCAATTCTACCAGAAGTTAGCCATTTTTTGAAAAAAAAAAGAATTATTTTAATTTCTAGAAAAAAAGGGGACTGGGGATTGGGGATTGGGGATTGGGGATTGGGTACTGGGTACTGGGGAATATATTTTCCCCAATCACTAATTATCCATTTAAAAGAGCTTCGACAAACTCATAACTAGAGAATGGACGCAAATCTTCAATTCCTTCTCCAGCACCAATAAAGCGAATGGGTAAACCTAATTGTTTGACTACTGCTAGGGCGACTCCGCCTTTAGCTGTACCATCCAGCTTGGTTAAGACAATGCCACTGAGTTGGGCGGCTTGGGAAAATACTTCTGCTTGTCGTAGTCCGTTTTGTCCCAAAGTCGAATCTAAAACCAAGAGAGATTCTACATGGGCATTTGGGGCTTTTTTGGCGATAATTCGGCGAATTTTACTCAATTCGTCCATTAAGTTTTTCTTGTTTTGCAGTCTGCCAGCGGTATCTATTAATAGTAATTCTGTGCCACGTGATTGGGCTGCGGCGATCGCATCAAATACCACTGCGGCCGGATCTGTATTCTTGCCAGGATTAGCAATCACTTCTACACTGCTTCTGGTTCCCCACACTTTGACTTGTTCAACAGCCGCAGCCCGGAAGGTGTCAGCCGCACCAATTAAGCATTTATAATCTGATTTTTGGGCTAAATGGGCTATTTTACCGATTGTGGTGGTTTTACCTGCACCGTTGACTCCTGTAATTAACCAAATTGTTAAGTTGTCTTTTTCTGGGGCAAAGCTAGATTTTGGCGTTGCTTGATTTGGTGCATCTAGCATATCCCGGAGGATTTTTTTCAGGTAGGCGATCGCTTGTTCTGGTGCGGTGACTTCATCTCGCAGCTTTTTCTGTAAGGCATCAATAATAAAATCTGTAGCCTCTACACCCACATCAGCTTGCAAAAGTAAAGACTCAATTTCGTTGACGGCAGCTTGATTTAACGGTCCTTGTCCAACAATTGCCTTGAGTTGGTTGAGGATATTCCGCCGAGTTTTATCTAAGCCTTGGCGTAATTTTTTCAGCCAGGTAATTTCTTCTATGGAAACATCTTCTGCCTTTCTGCCTTGTGCCGCCAAAACTTCTACTGACCAGACAAACCCATCATCAAATGCCAGTTCGGGAATTTCTGCATCTATTTCTGGTGTGGTTGTAGTTGATGCTGAAGTTGGTGTTGTTTCTGGTTCTTCAACTTCAATAGCACTGGCTATCAATCTTTCCTGCTTGGCTTGTCTTTCTGCTGCTGCCCGTTCTAAAAAGGATAAAGTTGCTGGCTGTGTCTCACTGACTAGCGTTTCGGGGCTAGAAATTTCTGATACTTCAATAGCAGCTACTGGGATTACTTCTTCAGTAACAGATATTTCTTCGGGTTGAGTTGGTGTAGTTATTTCCTCTATTACTGTTGCTGTTGTTTCTTCAGTAATAGCAACTACTTGGATTACTTCTTCTGTAACAGATGTTTCTTCGGGTTGAGTTGGTGTAGTGATTTCCTCTGTTACTGTTGCTGTTGTTTCTTCAGTAATAGCGTCTGCTACTTTTGCATCTTCAGCAACCGGGACGGTTTCTTGTTGCTGAGATTGTTTTTGCTGAATATTTTTATAGGCGGCTTTAGCATAAGCCAACAAATCCGCCGTGTCTTGTGTAGTTTCTGCGGTTGCTTCTGGCTGTGTTTCTGGTGTAGGGGAAGTTTCTGCACCCTTCGGTTGTGGTTGAGGGGTGTCAGAAGAATCGTTATGTTGACGGCGAAACCAATTAAAAACCATTGCAGCAGTATTATTTGTAATTTTTAAGTTATCAGTTATTCAGTTAGTTATTAGTTTAATTTAATTCGCCACGTTTTCCAGTGATGAAAGTTTTGAATTATCCTCACTTTTAACGCACTTCCAGACCGAGGAGAAGTGAGGATAATACTCTAGGCTGTCTGTTTATGTTCTGTGACGCGGCGCAGGACACCGTTAATAAAGCGATGTCCGTCATCTCCACTGTAGCGTTTTGCCAGTTCTACTGCTTCATTGATGGCAATACTAGCAGGAACTGCCATAAAGTTCA
The DNA here is from genome assembly GCF_034931405.1 of Anabaena sp. UHCC 0451. NCBI lineage: Bacteria > Bacillati > Cyanobacteriota > Cyanophyceae > Nostocales > Nostocaceae > Anabaena > Anabaena sp. UHCC 0451. The sequence goes on from NZ_JAYGHA010000003.1 coordinate 52,396, forward strand.
TTTCTGCTACGGCGATGTGCAGGATATCTCTATCTATTTGCGCCAGACGGCTTACTTGCCAATCAACTAAAGCCTCAGAAATGATCTTATCAATGATGTTGCGGTGTTCATCAACGGTAAGGATAAGTTCTTTAGCGTAATTGCGAACTTCCTTATCTTGATTAGCTAATTGAATTAATTCTGGGAAATCAATGGCTGTACCTAATTGATTAATTGCTGTTTGGGTGTAAGTAATCGCTTCTTGGAGCATGGTTCTAGCTGTATTCAGGTCAGCAGCCCGCGTTTGGCTAGTTAGGAGGCGATCATTACTGCGTTGGAGTTCTCCAGCTGCATGATCAAGGGTATCTTGCACTTCTGTCGTTAGAGTACGGACTGCTCCCAGGACTAATTTCGCTACTAGTTGTTCATCTGGTAGTTTCTCTAATTTCTTGGGGTTTACTGGCAGCTGACTCAAGCTTAACAGTGCCAATTCCCGTGCTATTTGTTGCGGTTTACGACGTTGCATAATGATGATGGTGATTGGGGAAGAAGTAATTAACTAAAATGGGGCAAACTCACTATCATATCAAGTTTGGTACATTTTAACCATGAGATTATCTGTAAGGATGTTAGGCTTCTTCTACGGAAATGACATGATTTTTAGTTTCTATTGTTGACACGGCGGTTGGTAAAACCAATGGGGACAAAGAAGCATTGGGAGCAACGATACCACCCGAAACAACTATTTTAAAAGCGTCCTCTATGGACATGGCGAGGTTGACTACTTCGTCTTCTGGAACTACTGCATACCAGCCAGTGGTAGGGTTAGGGGTGGTGGGGATAAAAACGCTCAACATGGGTTGGTTCATCTGCGCTTGGATATCACTGCTAATTACACCTGTGACAAAGGCGATCGCCCACATTCCTCTTCTGGGATACTCTAATAAAACCACACGGCGAAATTTACCATTGGAATCTTTGAGAACTGTTTCTAATAATTGTTTCAGGGTTTTGTATACTTGACCCGCTAAGGGAATAGCCTGTAATACACGTTCCCCAAAATCTAGCAACCACTTACCAACTATATTCCGAGCCATCAAGCCAATCACCAGGATGCTTAGTAGTGGTACAGCAAATCCGACTACGAAATTTAGGACATTGACTAATATAGGATGTAAACCATCAAAGGGATTCAGCTGTTTGGGGATTTGGGTGAGAAAATTAACTACCCAACTGGCAATAGTAATGGTCAGCCAGATGGTAGTTGCTAGGGGAATCACTACCAACAAACCAGCAATCAGGTCATTTTTTAAGTCCTGTTTCAGGCGTTCAATTACCAAGCCCCGATTCTCCTTTTTTTAGGCTACTAAGATTTTTTTTGATTTTTATCTCCAGTCCCTCAAAGCTGTGATTTTGCTCTTGGGCTTGTCTTTTAACGGGCTATCACCTTGACGGGGCGACATAAAACGCTTGTTGTCATTGGGTTAATAGCTGTTGGGACTACTGTAAGTAAAATATTCAAACTACTGTTGATTAACCTTTCAAAGCAAAGCATCTGTCTTGGTTACTTCACTAGTGTTACTTTTCTTTGTAATACTTGTAAATGATTGTTGCAAGTTTCTCAGGTATTATTCATCCTAACGCGCTATCTGACCAGATGCTCAAAATTATCATTTTTGAAAAAGCAGCGATGTTTCACAGAATGTCTCTACCAGGTTGTGAAAAACGCATATTTAATTAGGGTTTGCTGAGAAAGTCTTCTCGTTGAGGTTTAGGAGTCAGGAGTCGTAGGGGAGAAGCATTCGGAAAATAGCCTTGGACAAAACTTGATAATTGGTCGCCCGAATGCTTCGCCCGTACAGGAGTCAGGAGTCAGGAGTCAGGAGGAGATTTGAAAACTTCTTTTCCATCTCTCGAACTCTACAAAATTGCAAGGTTTTTGAGACTGTAGACGCTATATTTTTAGGTAAAGCGCATTTCTAAACCCCTACTGACTCCGGCTACTGATGTTCTGGGAAGTCTGAATTCTATTATAAGTTTTGTGAAGAAGATTAATTTATGATTTGATGTTCACTCTTGCTAGATTCTTCAATAACTAGGCTGGGTGTGGGTAGATATTTCATTTCCCAGACTTTCAGTAAAATTAGGTATTCGTAGAATGCTTGTAAAGTACACCAGGCTAAACCAGGTTGTCCATCTAAACAGCCACCTAAGAAAAAGTACATATAAATGAAGCGAATTACTGGTCTAACTGGTGTACGTAAAGATATATCTTTGAGGGCGCGTCGTCTTTCTACTTCTGATTTACCTAAAAATAAATCTCGCCAGTTAATTCCTCCTTTTTCTAATTGATACAATGTTTCTCTAGCTTCATCTGTAGAATAACGGTTATGTTTTTCAATCCAGCGGCTTAAACCTTTGCTACAGGTGTAATGGGGATAGGTTTCTTTAATAAAGTTGGTTGCACCGTCACAAACTTCCCTTTCCGTATGACCATAGTCTGTAAACCAAACTTTACCGTGACGGAAAAGACGTAATTGATAACGGGGATATTGGGTACTATAGCGAATCCAATGATTCATAAACATCACCCTTTCAGCCACATAGTAGGCGATGTAGTCAGGATTTTTAGTGGCGGTGACACACTCGGCAAATAGTTCTGGTGTCATGCGCTCGTCGGCTTCGAGAATGTACACCCATTCATATTTAGGCGCGATAGTTTCTAACATCCAGGTGCGTTGTTTACCGTGGCTTTCAAAAGCGTGTTCAACGAAGCGGACAGGATAACGACTAGCTATTTCTCCGGTGCGATCGCTACTGCATGAGTCCACAACTATAATGTCATCGGATAGCATAGCTGACTCAATACAAGCTGCAATATCTAGTTCTTCGTTATATGTGAGTATGTAGATTGATAACATTGTTGCTTATATAACAAGTTGACTTATGTTGTCGTAGTGATTGAGCATCAGCCGCCAACTCTGATTGACGGCTCATAATAAGTTAACAACCGATGGCTTAACGTGCTGGTGCTTTCCGTTTACCACCTTGGACAACGCCCATTCCTTTTAATCCTGTCCAACCGATGATGATATAACCAATAGACAACAACAAGCTGCTGATACCAATTCGTAGTCCAGATTTCCAAGCATTGTCTTTGGCTTGTTTTTCAGCTTCTTCTTTACGTTGGCGAATTTGGCTGATTCTTTGTTGAGCTACTTGATTAGGATCTGTTTGTTGGGCAATAAATTTGTCCAATTCTTGAGGATTGGCTTTAAATTTCTTCAGTAATTCTTTTTGCTCTGCGGGCAGTTGAGGGTTTTCCAGAGCTTGTTTATATCTGTTCTCATCTTTGATTAATTCAGTAAACTGTGTTTTAGCTTGGTTTCGCACTTGTTCCAACTGAGCTTTAGCCCGATCATTGGCGAGTTGGTCTTGGAATTGGGATAGCTGGCTGTTAAGTTGAGTTTCAGCTTGCTGGGCATCTTGGGAAATTTGATTGACTCTTTGTGTACTAGCTTGACGAACATTGTTGAGGTGGAGAGGAAAAATCAACAAAAACATCAAACCCAAGACGCTGGAGAGGATCAAAGATGGAAATCTTAAATCAATACCTGAGCGATTTTCTGCATTGTCAAACCAATATGCAGCGGATATCATTCCTAAGCCCACCAGTGGCACAATTCCCCTATCAACTAGGGCTGTTGCAAACCCGATTTGCAATTGCTTGTCAGTGGGACTAAAACCCAACAACAGAATCATAAAATCAACGAAAAAAGACAAAATACAAACTATCCCCACTACTTTGAGTGAGAGAGAAGCATTAGAGGAAGCAACACGGTTAACCATATTTTTGTAAATTTTTTTAAAATTTTGGACTTCATTTACCTGCAATCATCTGTATATGTTCCCAAACCGATAAATCTTCTGGAAGGTCAACATCAGCTAAACTAGGTAAGTATACAGATGATAAATTAAGTTTACGGGCAATTTCTACAGTTTGTGGAAATACTTGACTAGTTCCCCACGGAATTTGAGAAAATAACTCTGGGATGACTCGGCGTAAACCGATTAAGTAATACCCCCCATCTAGTGCAGGTCCAAGTACCAAGTCACAAACCTGTAGTTTCTCAAAGGCTGATGCTAGGATGTGCGAAGTCAGACCAGGACAATCAGTACCAATAATGATTACCTGTTCTGCATAGTTATTAAAAGCATCTGCAAGCGATTTTATCATCCTTTGACCTAAATCGCCTTCGCTTTGAGTTTGATACATAAAATCAAGACCTAACCAATTTTGCATGAGTTCCCAATTACCCCCAGCAAACCGCACTTCCACAGTTATAGCAAATCTCTGTTGTAATTCTTTTACCTGCAATATAGTATGTTCAGTCATCTGCTTTTGTAGAAGGGCTGCACCGACATCACCCAAAGCATTTATCAGTCTAGTTTTTGTTTTCCCTGGTTCTGGATAACGGGTAAAAATAATTAAGTGCTGTTTTGCCATGAATGGTGATTTTAGGAGTCAGTGGTCAGGACAAAGAGAGTATTTTTTTCCATATCTGTGAATTAACCCCATCACGGTTATAACTAGCAACTTGAGTTAATAGCAATATCTACCACTTTCAGCACTAGGATTCTCTTTTGCGGTTCGCAATGCCCCTAAAATTGTGGATACAAAAACACAACGCTTTGCTTTGCCACCAGACTTACTCGATAGGGTGACTCTACCTAAAGGGGGTTTTGTGACACTACCTAAATAATCAAACCGAATATTTTTTATACCTTTAGATTCTTGTAAAGTTGTTTCTGCATCTAAACGAACATTAGCATCTAAACTATTCCATACATTAGCACTAATTGGTTCGACTGTGATGGGATGAACTGCCCACTGGAGTATCCCATTTTGTTCTCTAAAACTAGTTTGCCAGGTTAATTTCTCCTTTTTAGCTTGGCTTTGAGCTTGACGTATTGCTTGATAAACTTGACTTTGAGCAGTATTGAGACGACGAGTATTCACAAAAGCCAGCCAACTTGGTACTAATATTGCTGCTAATATACCAATCAGCAAAAGAACTACTAAATTTTCCAGCAAAGTAAATCCATTACTTGATTGATGAGCAGATAATTTACACTTTTTATTCATTGTTGAAAACTCGATATTTGTGATGGAGACAGAGGGTAGAAGGTAGAATAGGACTAAAGCTGCGTGTCACACCAAAAATCTGTTGTAGGGTGCGTCAGATATCAACAATCTGTTTATTTGCGGGATTTATGCAGTCTGACGCACCCTACCAATGTGCCAGTTGCGTAAGTCCTGTAGAAGAAAAATCAAACTTTCCAAATAGGAAGCAATCATATTATTTATACAAATTACCGCGTCCTTGAACTCTGATGTTTGTAGTGGGGAAATAAGTTTTTTGATTGGCGCTGTAATTAATACCTGAATTATTATTGAGACGAGCTAGGGCATTACCACGAATAAATAATTGTGCTGTTGTATTAAGTCTATCAATACAAGCATAGAAACTAGTCATTTTACCAGTTTCGGTTTGATTAAAACTGGCTGGAGTTACTTTTGACCAAGTAATATTAGGATTGATAGAGTTAGGAGGACAAATTGCTGGGGGTGGATTATTTGTAGTTTGGTCAATGTAATCAACAAGCACCAATGTATTAGTAGTATAAGCACCATTACCCCTTTTCCATCCATTCATTATTTCTTCTAGAGTACCTTTTTGATTGAGATCAAAAGGAGCAAAACCATTACTAGGACAGAATTCATCAGGGTTACTAGAACTGCCTTTGATATATTTATCTGGATATCCAGTACATGAAATTATTTTATTAGCATCAGTAGTATTAGCAAGGACACCATCTCTAATTTTCCATTTACCAATGCGTGCTATTTTAGACCAATTAGAACCAGAACTTTTAGTATCTCGGATTAAATAATAAACAACTAATGAATAAACAAAAGCATCATCTTTACCTGCACCTGAAGATGGTAGGACTTCTGTGATTAATTCTCGCTGCCAAAAGACAAGTACGGGAACTCTATCTATACCATTGGGAATTGAAGGAAGTTGATTTTTAATAGCATCTATACCGTTAGCATCATAGATATAAACTGCTTGTTGTAAGTCGCGGGAAATATAATCTAATGCGGCTTGAATTTCCTGCTCGGAATTGACTTTTGCTTGTTCTTTTTTGTCTGTTTCCATCACATTGAGCATGAATCCTAATAAAGATGTAATGATTGTAAATGACATCACTAAACCTACTAATAATTCAATTAATGTAAAACCATTTTTGTGTTGAGAAGGTTGAGATTTTATGTTGTTTGTGAGTATCAACTTGAGAGTATTCATATTTAGATCAGGATTTGAAGATTCAAGATTAAAAGATTAATGCTAATTGGTTATTGGTAAAATGTAAGAATTCAGGTAAGGCGATAAGATCCCCGAATTCTTTTATTTATTGTGTCCATAAATGATAAATTGATCTCAGAAGTCGGGGATCTGGGTATTATCAAATTCTTACCCAGTCCCCAGTCCCTAATCCCCAGTATTATCGACAAGTTACTGGAGTTGCATTTGGTGTAATTAATGGAGTACCTAAACGTTGACATAAAGCATAAAAATTAGTGCTGTTATTGGCTATATCAGTGGTCATTTCTATTAATGGTGTTTGTCTATTACCCAGTCCACTAGTGACAGGAGATGCAGTTTGTTTACTTGCGGCATCAGTATTAATTTGTATGGTTTTGCTAAAATCAATATCTGCCCGATAGACTCGAATTGCTAAACGATAACCGTCGTTTTTTTCGGTGGTTTGCACAATTCGACCGGCTTGAATATAAAACAAATTATTTGTACAATCTGTAGTATCAATGATGCCATCTTGGTTGTAACAATATAGGTCATTTGCTGATGCAGGAGCGGGCATTTCTGTGGAATTGATTAAATAATCATCAGGACTGGTAGAAAGATTTCTAGGTGAATCGTTAGTAGAGGAAAGTTGAGATACTATAGCTGGTGCTGTGACTGAACCAACTCTAACTCCATCAATAAATGTTCTTGCTACTTGAGATGCCATTTCTACTCTTCGAGATTGAACACGAATAGCTGTTGACATGACTAATACTGGAGCTATGGCTGCAAGTAATACGGAAGCTACAACCATTCCTACTAATGATTCCAGAATTGTAAAACCGGAATTTTCAGGAAATTTATTTAATTTTTGTTGTTGTTTAATCATGGACTTATGAACAGGAAGGACGTTGATTTTCATCTATGGCATAAGTGCCAGTTTCTGTGGTTTTGGCACATAAAAGGGTTTCTATCCAGTCATCATCTCTGCCGATTTCACGAAAGTATTCATTTGGTAATTTACTAGATATTGTGACTAGTTTTTGGGAAAATAAATCAGGGGACTGAGATAATAATCCTACATCATATCTCCATTGTTTTGTAGGTGGTAAATAGCCAGAAGACATACCATTATTCAGGTTAATTTTGTATTGAAAATCGCTAGATTGAATATTTAAAGCTGTGCTGTATGTTCCAGTTGAGTAAGCACTTTTTTTCATTTGCATGAAAGCACCAGTCATGTTGTTAGCAATAGCATTACCGCTGGGATTCCAATTTTCTAAGAAACGAACAAGGTTATCTAACCCACCATTATCTTCGGTGGAACGACCTGGTGTGTCTCCGGTGGCTACTATTAAATTGAAAGTAGTTTCTGTGGCTATTTGTAACCAATAATTGTGGGCATCACCTGTAATTTTTTCGGTGTTAGTGGGGTCAGATGGTGTGGCAAAGGGTTGTTTAATTTGTAAAACTGGTTGCCAAGTTCCATTTTCATCGGGTACTAACCAAGGAATGAGGAATGGTTGACTATTTTTGTCTTTTGCTAATCTTGGTAATGTTGTTCCTGCAACTGGAAAGGCTGCAATTTTATTGCTGTTATCTACTCCGTAAACAGCAAGGGGTGTTATTAATTCACCAGTGCTAATATCTCTTTCAAAAGCTATTCGTTTGGGTAAATTTGCATCATCCCAACCATTAGAAGGTTTGTTGGCATTACCAAGAGATCCAGTTTTGATGGCACTCATTGATAGTCCTTCAATATTACCTCCTCCATTGCGCCAATTATTTTGTCCCTGTCCGTCATAAGCGTTGTAAGGAACATTGGTAATTACCCATTTTTTAGGGTCACTATTACATACATCAATATCGGAGACAGAACAAACTTCAAAGACGTATTCTCTGGCTTGTATTTGTTTGACTATAGGTGTAACAAAGTTGTGAAAGTAAGAACTTCCTTGGATGCCGTTGATATTAGGATTTAGGTCTACATTTGGTATACCATTGCTGTCATAATTAGCAATAACTGTGGGAGCGTAGGCGTTATATTTAAAGTTGATTGGACGGTTATTTAATGAATTACTATCACCATTGTTATTGTTCCAGTCGTAGTCTCCCTCATCACGAAAACCAAATCGGAAATTATCAGAAAGTAAGGTGATAGAGTCTGCTAAAACAACTGCATTTCGCCATTCATCACCACTGTTACAATTTGGTCGTTGTGGATCACCTGGACGACAAGCAAAGTTAGAATTAATATTATTACGAGTGTAGAAATTGCTCCAATCAGATGTTAGTCTGGTGGTGAATTCTTCTTGGGTATGTTTATTAAAGTCGCCTTTAATATAAACAGGTAAATTGCTGGCGAAAATTAAACCTTTTTCTCCTGGTTTGTAGGTGTTGTTTGTACCACGGAAAAGTTTAGTTTCTGAACCATCATTACTTGCAATTACAATACCATTAGGACGACGGGTAGCATCAAGTTTAAAATCTACTGGACTTTCTAATTTTGCTGCTTCTGAACTACCTGCACTAGCATCGGCTAAGGCATCATCACGGGTTGCGTAAATAATACCACTGTTGGGAAGTAAATATTCCGATCCTATTGCAGTGGTGCGTAGTTGGTTTAAGTCTATGACAGTGGCACGAATTTCTAAGGGTTGTCGGTCTTGTAATGGCAAATCATAAGATAAATCAGAATCTGGACTACTGGTTTGATTTGTTTTAACTTGTCTGGAATCTAAAAAGGCTATTTCTTTAATTGCACCGTGAGGAATTGGTGGAGTAGTTGTCACTGGACTGATGCTACCATCCATAATTTGCAAAGCGCATAGGGCTGTATCGATGGCAGACTTTTCTGAAAGTGTGAGATTTGTTTTACCTAAAGCATTTCTCAGTGGTTCATTTACCCAGCGTCCATTGGGATACTGTAAACTTGCTTGATAATTCAGTAAATTTGCATAACTACTGGCACTTTTACTAGGTGGTGGATAGACTATACCGTTGTTAGATAAACCATTAATATCTTTCTCTATGCCTACAGCATCAGGTAATGTACTGATATTTTTTGCTGTGGTACTGTTGCTAGGAATATAAAAGCTACTGATGCAAGCTATGGGTTTGGGGTTGTTTTGATTATAACCAACAGATTTGTAGTGATAAACTACCGTAGCTCTCATTTTTAAATAAGGGGTAGTTATGTCACTTCCAAGCATCTCAGATAAATAAAAAGTGAGTGATGAATCATACATCAAATATGGGTTAATTTTTGTCTGTGTTGGTGCTTGCGGTACTGGCAACATATCAGACCAGATTTGTGTGGAAGCATTTGTGAAGTCTGTAGAATTAGCTGCATCATTTCTCGGTAAATAAATTCCTGCCCCAGTAACTACACGTAAACCACCCACAAGATTTTCTTGTTCTGTGTTTTCTGGTGTTTGTGCTGCTGCATATTCCCAGTCTCCATCTCTCTCGGTTGCTGCTAAATCAGCTAGTATTTGTACGCTGGTGCGACGGGTTCGAGGTGTAGGTTCATTACTCAAATCCCAATTAATACCTGCTATATTTTGGGTATCGTCTAAGTTTGCACTGAGAAATTGCTTTTTCTCGTTGTCCCACCACATTTCAGGTAAGTTATTACCAACTAAAGTTCTATCACCTAAATATTGTTCTACGCTGGCTAATTCTTTTTGTAGTTTATCAATTGGTTCTGTCGCATGAGGTTTGAGTGAACTACCACTGATGTTTAATGATAATTTACTATTTCCAGATCCGGTTATACCATCACTACCATAAGGATAAACCCATCTATCTATTGGACGTAGTGTATCACCACTATCTTGTAATGGGTTACTGTTACCATTTACATCTGTTTGTTCATCACCAAAAGCAACTTCTGCAAAAGGTACGCGGCGAGTACGTCTTTTAAAATAAATTTCTAATTGATGACGACGAATGTTGTCATATTGAGCAGGAGTATATCCTGTTTTTTGTTTTTGTTGATTAATTCCATCTTCGACTTCTTGGGGATCTGTTGTTAAAGAATTCGCAAATTGAGCATTAACTAATTGATTGATCCGCTTGGCGTAAGCTAAGTTATTGTAGGCTAAACTGCTGGGTGCGTTTGTAACAGATTTGTTTGATTTAACATCAGGATTATAGCCAGAAATATTCTCAGGATTAGTTGCTTTGTCTTTAAATAAATCAACTGTAGTTGCTGTTCCTAAATCAGCCGTATCTGTAAATCTCCCCGCACCTAATTCACCACCAACAATAATCTGGGAATTTTCTGGTTCATAAAAACAAGAATTGGGACTGCTAATTTGATAAAGTCTGACACTACCTGAATTTGCACCAGTTAAAAGATTGCTATTTGTAAAAATTCGCCCGTTGATTTTAAAGTCTGCATCTGGTGTTATTTCTAAATCGTCTTCATAAATTATGGCGTGGTTATTGGGGGGAATTTGCGCTCTATCCTGTTGATATTCTAAAGCAGAAAAGCCTTTGTTACCTTGGTAAACTTCATAGTTATCTGCACCACCTGAAGTAATATTATTTTTGCTAGTGATAGGAACTGTGGCAGTGTAAACAAACAGGGCTTTTTTCATTTTGCTACCCATTTTAAACCAGCCATTAATATCTACTAATTCTGTATTTTTACCAAATATATCTTGACATTTTGTACTCAAGTTACTAGGATTCATGGGTATGCTTCTAGCTTCTAGGGGAGTTCTAGAACGAGTATATTTATCATTAATTTTAGGAGGATTTTTAAAGTAAATTCCGTAAAGTGTATAACTATCAAATTTGCCATTATTATCGGTATCTATGGGAAATCTCCATGCTGTTTTCAGGGGTTCATTGCTTTGAAAATCTAATGTAAGTGTACTTTCATCACCAAAGGTATATTCATGAATATTATCAACTAAGTTTTTATCTAGTTCTTGATCTGATGGTAAGGCTCTGGGTATTCTTTTGTCTTGAAATAGTTTATTAATTTTGGCTCTAGCTCTGTCTATGGCTGGGATAGCTGCATTAATTACTGTTTGATTGACACGGACGTTACTGGCGTGTTTTGACCTTTCAAATGAGCGAAACATAATCGCCAGGGTTAATAAAACAACTACCACGGAAACCATTGCTACTGTTGGTAATACGAAACCAGCATTGGTTGATTTTCGGGGTTTTTTGTTGAGAAAAATAGCTTTTATTAGCCAAGTAATTGCTTTTTTAACTGCACGTGAAAATTTAAGGATTATCTGTTTAGAAATCCTGGTTTTAGCCTTGAGTGGCTGATATTTTTTGGACATATAAGGTAGATGCTACCTGTCAATTATTTGGCAGGTGTAGGTAGTGTTTTATTGACCTATATATAGACGTTGGGTGAATGTCTTTACATGGGCTTATAGTTTTTTATTTTGATATATTTGGCACTATTTTACATAGCGTATATATACGGGATTTTTCTATATAAGAGCTACTAACAGCTATATTCTGTTAGTTAATACTGGTTCTGGTAAATACAGTGGTTTTGACTTCCATTGTCTCATCTATATTTGTATCATTTGATAATTTGCCATACAAGAAAAGATCAACTTGTCTTCCACCTGTGTACACACAAGCATAAAAACCATTACCACCTGCTCTTGTACTACCACTGGGACAAGTCGGTAGTGTCGCTGGATCTCGAATTCCATCCACTAAAAAGTTATGATCAAGGGTAGCAGCAGAAGTAGGACTAGGAGCAGGAACTGTCAGAGCAGCAGTAACACCGGAACTAGGAGTGAGTAGAGGAGTAGCAGTACGAATAGGAACAGGGTTAGGAACGTTTGCATAACGCCAGATTGAGTTTGGCGATTCCCAACCAGTCGCGCTACCAGCTGTATAGTAAACAACTGTATATTGTCGGGGATTATATGCTGAACCGTTTTCAGGATTAGGAACAGGAACTCTCAAGCGCAAAACTCCTGTACCTGAAGTTATAGTTGTTGCTGGAGATGCAGTAGGAGATGGAGCAGCAATAGTTACTGTTCTTGCCATTCTAATTTCGTTGGCAATATAATCTAAGGCACGATTTAAGTTAGTACGCCTATCACTTTCAAATTTTGCTTTTTGGTTTTGTTGTATTATGCCTACAAATGCTGTTCCAGCTAGAGCCACAACAATTGACATTATTACTGCTGCTACTAAAACTTCTATTAAAGTAAATCCTTTGTTAACATCCACTTCAGATTGGATATTTTTGATGTCAGATTTCATTTTTTTCACCTAGATAATCAATAAATTATTGCTGTTGATGAAAATACTTTATTATTGAGTGCAACTAGCAGGAGCAGTCGTACCACTAGCACCAGTATAGTTGCCAGTTCTAATCAAGCCCAATGGAGTAGATAAAACCAGACATTTTCGGAAGTTATCACTGGAAGCATTTGCAGTCGGAGCAACAACAACTGTGATGCTCATGGAACTATTTCCTAAATAATCAAAATCAACAGCTGTAGCTGATGCTGCCAAGGATACATTGCTTAATGTGCGATCGCCTGTTAAAAGACAATTAACATTGGTTGTGGTGCTTCTAACTCTGGGCGTGGCTGTGTCCAGGGTGACATTACAAGTTCGTGATCTAGAGATCGCTTGTCTTTGTGCTTCTTTGATTGCTCCCTCAATGTTAGTGATTGCAGACTCTACAGTTCTTCTCTGAGACCATGCAAAGTAACTAGGTCCTGCCATAGCTCCCAGAATACCAATAAATACTACTACTATTAGTGCTTCTAGGATTGTAAATCCCTGATTATCATTGAATACATTGGAATGACGCATTGGGTATTACCTCACTGGATAGTCTAGCGACAACTTTACTACTATTGGGAGAACCGTTATTATCTTCAACAACTAAATACCTTACTTGTAAAGTATTATAAGGAGGAGTATTAACGTTGGTATCATTTCGCATCAACCATAGTCTTTGATTTGTATTAGTCATTGTTGCAGGATTAGCACCGACAACAGCTTCATAAGTAACACTTGCACCACTTTCAGTAACCGAAAATGTTCTGGAGGAGTCAATATAACTAGCACCTTGTGTTACTTGCTGCAAATAATTAGCTAGTCCTGTACTTGCAGATCCAGCACTGCATACTGTATTACTTACAACAACTGTAGTACCCGCAACTGGTGCTGGTGAAATTATCCCAGGATTGATGGTAATGGTTGGGGTAGCTGTGGGTATGGGGTTAGGGTTTGTAATAGTATAAACATTGGGAAAGCCCGGAAATTGGATTCTATCATTTGTTCTTAAGCCGTTGCCAGACGATAATCTTAAAGTTGTTGCACCCACAGTTGGAGTAGGAGTACCTGAAGCTACTACAGGAAAACTATAGTTACCAGCTAGATTTCTCACAACTTCCAAGTCTTTTTGTATCAAGTTAGTTGCTGTTGTGTATTTTTTAGCTTGAGCTTTAAATGCTGCGGAAACTACCAGCATTTGCATTGATACAGTTGTAAAGAAGGTGACTATGATAATAGCAGCTAAAACTTCAACGAGACTAAAACCCGAGTCTGGAGGATGTTTTGGAGTGTTCATAAATATGGAGATTAGTTTTGTGTAAAAAAACCATTTGATATGCAGCCTATTGATTTTAAGATTGACTTTGATAACTCCTATGGAATATGGAACACCACACTACCATAGGAATATAGGTTTGATTGTTACTACTCTGTGCTGATAGGCAACACTAGGAAGTTATTAGTATTAACAACTAGCTACCAAGTCTATTAATTGTGTAATTTAATTCACTCCATTTCGTTGCCAAGCTCTGATAGGTAAAATAGAAGGTGGTAAGGCAGCATTATCTGGCTGTAACCCAGTTAAATCGTTCCAAGCAGCTGTTTGTCTCACAACTACGTTGTTAGAGTTAGAACCACAACTCCCACCATTACTCCAGTTGTTTACCCAAATAGAACCGTTGATACCGCCATTATTACCTCCCCCAGCTACACCCGCTTGATATCTAGGTGCGAGGATGAAAGCGTCTACCACACGATTACCATTAAGACATATCTCACCACCACTGGCTTTAGTGCCAAAAATTTGGAAATTGGTGGGTAAACAACCAGAAACACTGCCACAGGTATGATCAATATTAACATTTTTACTTATATCTCCAGATAAAAATATCACTACTCTCTGTCCTGGTGTAATTGTCAATGTGGTATTTCCACCACCCTTAACAATACCTGTAGCAGAATACACGTACCTTTGTTGACCATTAAAAGTGATAGGCAGATCAGGGGTAGCACCACCAAGCCGAGGTAGAGTGATGTTAGTATTTATCGTTCCCAAGGAAATAGTACCAGCAGTAGGTGGGTTGGTGGCATTATTGGCTGCGGCTGGCATTGTTGGTACTGTTGGCATGGGCAAATTTGTATATTGTGCAGAAAACTCGGGAGTAGTCGGATCTATTTTGATATTTGCCAAGTTAACACTACAACTATTAACTAAGACGTTACCTCTAATTGTGTTACCACCAGTACCATTGGTGTCATTAGGATTACCAATCCACACTCCAGGAACGGAAATATTGCCAATCTCAGGTGGTCGGACAGGAATAGCTACCTGTAACCTACTAATAGATTCATTTATCCCACTGCCTGTTCTGCCTTCAACGGTTAATATACCCATTGTCTGCAATGAGTTGTCTCCTGGATCAGCAGTCCTATAAGATACAAGTCTAAATTGTCCCTTGCTTGCATCTGTTAAGTCTACATTTGTCCAAGTAGCTATGTTGGCAAATTGCTGTATTGTAGTTGTGGATGCTGAACTACCAACACAAGAGGTGCTACTAATGCCAGGAATATTTGTGGGATTTGACCAACTTGCTTGAGATCCAGTATCAGGACAAACTCCTTGAGCGTTACGAGTTCCCAGGCAATCGGGATGTCTAGATAGTAAGCGATTTTCATTGATAAAGGCTTGATAATGGACAATGGCTTTTTCTGCGGCTCCTATGGCTCTATCTGTTTCTTTTTGTCTGGAAGCAACTACTTGATCTCCTTGGGAACGCATAGTCATGGTTAATCCAACCAGTATCATGATTAAACCCATTGACACAGCAATTACCATCGCAAATCCTGATTCTCCTGTGTGGAGCAGTAAAGCCAGTTTTAATCTAGTGTTCATAATTTTTTCCGGGTATGGTTAATTATTTGACGATAAAGGTATATATCAAAGTCAGAGTCAGGAAAAGTCAGTTAATGTTTTTATACTGATTTAATAGCGACGTTAAAGATGAGCTATTGTTTCCTTGGATATTTTAATGGAGTATTTAGACTACTTGAGTGATTGCCGTCTGCATGAAACTGTGATCAGAAGAAAAACGCAGGTGTTGATTTATTCCTAGTATACCCTATTATATTCTGACTAGTTTCAGTGACTGTACTGGATAGCTAAAGTTTGAGTGAAGACTGGGGAATAGATTTCAATAATTTCACTGTGCTATCTTATATCCGTGATATTACTCTCAAGCATAAAACCGTTGCAGATCACCGACTTCTTTAAGAAGCCTGGGATCTGACTAAATATGCATATAAAAAAACAATAGAACACAAAATAAATGTTCTACCGTTTTTCAGAGGAAACTATTTTTGATTTTTTCCACAATGTGATAATAAATATCCATTGTTGTCCATATTTTGGGAATACTCAGTGATAATGAGTCTATGCTTTTTTTGCTATTTTTGACTTGCGTTGATAAGCCAAGAAGCCAGCAGTTGCTAGTAAACCAAGCATGGAAGAAGGTTCAGGAACAGAGCGGATACCAGCCACCAAAGCTATATCAGGTGTGCTTCCAAAATCTTCTGAGATCGTGTCTAGTTTAATCTTGATTTCACTGACATAATCGCCTATTGCAACACCAAAATCACTAAAGTCTATAAGGGCTACGTTGATGCTCCGCGTTGGATTTGATGTCTCAAACCCAGTTTCAGTGGTTAGGTATTCCCCAAGCCCTTCTGAACCATTGATCTCGAATCTAAAGCTGTCGGGTAGACCAAGTTCAAATATGGCCAGATCATTACCTACAGAGTTTAATATAGGATTGCTGAAACCTAATGTTACAAAAGCGCCAGGTGTAGCAGAAAACGCAGACGTAGTAACCTGACCATCTAGGAGTACACTATCTAAAGTTCCACCAGACGTAGTAAAACTTCCAAAAGATTCTAGTAACTCATCTGCAAGTGCTTGACTGTTTAAATCAATGCCCCCTACTGTTACCGCACTTGCAGGTTTAGCAAAAGCGCCTAATCCCAACATCATGCTACCTGCGGCTACACCCAAACCTAGAGAGCGTAGAGCCTTGTGAGAGAATAGTTGACCTAACTTTTTAAGTTCTAATGCAATCATTGTGATTCTTCCTTTTTATACAGTTGAGTTGTTTAGTGATTATTGATGCAGTGTGATTTTGCTATCTATAACAACCTAGTACGAGTATTATAATAATCACCGGGCGTAGGTTTCTGCATCAGTACAATCACTAAAATTACTTGATTCAAGCATCAGTATAAACAATAAAACACACATTGAGTATATTTAGTCATGAAAAAGACTCAACTTCATGAAAACTTTACAGAGAAAAATTATTGATTCTAGGTGGCAAGAAATCAGCAACTTCAAAGTCATTGTGAGCTAGGGAAGGCTGAATTGATTGCAATAGTTGTGTTTGCGTTATGGTGAAAGTTATACAGTGCCTCTAAAAATTGCCGTTCTCTTTTTTATAAGAACAATTTTTACAATATATTTTTTCTGTGAATTTTTATTTTTTTATTTAAGTAAAATCTTGGGGTAGATGCAGTATTTTGTTTATTCTGCTATCCCAAGGCAATAATCATCGATTATTTTTATAAACTAGGGGTACTTTTAATACCCCGCAAACGGCAAAAATTTAGTAATGGTTTAAATTGATACCAGCTTCTTTAGCCATTGCTTCTATACCTTTGCTATCAAGGGTTTTGATGGCTTTGGTAGAAAGTTTTAGTCTCACCCAACGATTACCACCAGACCACCAAACTCGCTTGCTTTGCAGATTAGCTTGTTGTAGGCGCTTGGTGCGACGGTGGGAGTGGGAAACAGCCATTGCATTATTAGCTTTCTTACCAGTGAGTTCACAACGACGGGACATTAAAATTTCTCCTGCTATTTGAATACAACCTTTCTATTCTAGACCATGAATAAACAACGTCTCAGAAAACTGTTAATTGGCGATTTTACCTGGAAACGAATGCTCAAGTCTGTAGTTTTTATCTATACTTTGTTTGCTGTCTATGTATATTTTCGGGCAGATAGTATGATTTTTCTGCCTCAACCTTCTAGTTATGAAGATACTAAAAGCATTTTTAAGCTAAAAAATCAGAAAAATCAGCAAATTTCCGCAATTTATTTACCAAATCCTACGGCTAAGTATACTATTCTTTATGTTCATGGAAATGCTGAAGATTTAGGTGATATTCAGGAAGTATTAGAAAAATTACGGGATTTGGGTTTTAACGTCTTTGCTTATGACTATCGAGGTTATGGAACAAGTGAGGGAACACCTACAGAAACTGCTGCTTATGAAGATATTGATACTGCTTACAATTATTTAACTCAAGATTTAAAGATAAAACCAGAGAAAATTATTGTTTTTGGGCGTTCAGTGGGGGGAGGTTCAGCGGTAGATTTAGCATCACGAAAAACCGTAGCTGGTTTAATTATTGAAAGTACATTTACTTCAGCTTTTCGGGTAGTTGTTCCTTTTCCGATTTTACCTTTTGATAAGTTTAATAATTTGGATAAAATCAAAAAAGTCAAATCTCCTGTTTTGGTAATGCACGGTAAATTAGATGATATTATCCCTTTTGAGCATAGTCAAAGGTTGTTCGCTGCTGTAACTACACCTAAGCTTTATTTATGGATAGAGACAGCAAATCATAATGATTTTGTTTCAGTTGCGGGAGACAAGTATGGTCAAACTTTGCGGGAGTTTACTAATTTAATATCGAAAAATCTATCCCCCTAAATATCTCATTATCTCGTTCCCAGAAGAAACACATGAATATGGGTTTTGTGTGTGTAATCGGCGATTAGAAATCGCTACTACACAAACGAAGTCCACCTCCGTGGACTAACGAAAAATTGAGAGTTTGAAACCCATGAA
>NZ_JAYGHA010000003.1:71124-86159 GCF_034931405.1 Anabaena sp. UHCC 0451
TATGGGTTTTGTGTGTGTAGCCGCGACTTATAGTCGCCAAGGCTTCTATGATATATTTAAAAAATAATTACTCCTCCTAGTTCTTCCATCATTTCTTCTAGGAGTTCTTCCATCATTTCTTCTCTAGAAAAACGTAAACTTGGTGGACCTTCTAAAAATTCTTTGATGGTAATTTTCTTTTCTCTAAAGTTTTTGATAAAGTCACGAATATCAACGACAACTTCAATTTGAGATTCTAGTTGTTCTATCATCAACCCAATAGAATCAACTCCGTGTTTAGCGGCTTTACGAGAATCGGAAACCATTGTACCTTCGGGAGTATTTTTAGCTAGACGTAGTTCCTTTTTTAATTTTTCATATTGATTTTTAAGAATTTCATTTTGTTGTTCTAGACTTGTACATCTGCGAGTTAAATCATCTTCGCTGTTATTATCAATATTTTCACCTAACTGATGTTGACGTTCAATTTCTAATAGTCTTGCTAAATCTCCCTCTTGGTAGGCTTTATTAATTTCTTTCATGATTTCTGTATGGGACTTATGAGTTTCGCTGTCCTGTACTTTATCAGGGTGAAAGATTTCTGCTAACTTTAAAAATGTCTGTCTAACTTTTCTGGAATCTTCGGTTCTACTAGCAGAAGTTGATTGTGTTTCCTGCTGTGAATCCCAATATTGATGGCGGTTTTGATGATTATTATCTGTCTCTGGGTTTTCAAATAATTCATCTAGGTCTATATCGTCATCTTCTTCTTGTTCTCGAATAGATTTAGGGCTAATAATTCCGCCCATTTGCAAATTCATATAAAGTGATTCTATTTTTTGCTGAGTTTGTTTACTCAACTTTCTCGTAGTCAGAATTTCTTTAAATAGCGCATGGATTTCTTGATCTAATTCTGACATTTTTTGAAAGCAAGGACTAGCTTTTTGAAATACGTTTGTGGCTAAAGAACGCATTTGCTCCACAAAATTATTTAATTCTGTTCGCTTTTTTTTAATCTGCTTAAGTATTGATTGATGTTCTTTTTCAAGAGCCGCTAAATGTATATGCAGGTCAGAAAGTGCTAGTGTTGTGCTTGGGGATGCTGGTGATGCAGACTTGGATTTTCTAGGCATGAGAAAGATAAGTAAGTTTAAGGGTTTACAAGATAACTTAATTTAAATGTGAGTAATTACTATTATTTGGCTTATTGGATGAATTAGTTGTTCTCATTTTACTATTTTCTGGTGCATAATTATATTAAATAAATTTAATCTATCTGAGGATGTATTACGATTGAGTGATGGGATCATGATGGTGGGCAATATCCACCCTAGAAAGTCGGGATTTCTTTATAACCAGGACTTGCTCAAGTGTCACATTGGTAAGGTGCGTCAGATATCAACTATCTGTTTATTTGCAAAATTTATGCAGTCTGACGCACCCTACAACTAGAACACCGATTCATTAATCGTAAGGGCGGTAAGGGCGAAGCATTCGGACAGCATATCAATGGTTTCAGCTATAGGTTATCATCTTCATTAATCATAAGGGCGAAGCATTCGGACAGCATATCAATGGTTTCAGCTATAGGTTATCACCCGAATGCTTCGCCCCTACAAGGGAAAAACAGATTACCTAGCATTACTGAATCGACGCTCTAGAAAGTCGGGATTTTTGGATAATTTCCAGTTTCTTAACCGAATAGTGAGGAAATTTGTTTATGGAATCTCTAGATATCAAATGGATTCGTTCTCAATTTCCAGCATTAAGCCAAACAATTAACGGACAACCAGCTATTTTTTTTGATGGTCCTGGGGGAACTCAAGTACCGGGTGGTGTGTTGGATGCAATCAGTGATTATTTGGTCAGGTCTAATGCTAATGCTCATGGTTATTTTGCTACCAGTGCGCGAACTGATGCGGTAATTAATTCTGCACGGGCTGCGATCGCAGATTTTTTAGGATGTAATAATGATGAGGTGGTATTTGGTGGAAACATGACCACTCTCACCTTTGCTGTGAGTCGTGCTATCGGCCGAGAAATACAAGCAGGTGATGAAATTATTGTTACCAAACTTGACCATGCAGCGAATGTTTCTCCCTGGTATGCTTTAGAAGAAAAAGGTGCAATTATTCAAGTTGTAGATATTAATCTTGAAGACTGTACCCTCGATTTAAATGATTTAAAACAGAAGATTAATTCCCGCACCAAATTAGTAGCAGTGACTTATGCTTCTAATGCTGTGGGGACAATTAATGATATTGCCAAAATAGTCAAATTAGCTCATGCTGTTGGGGCTTTGGTTTTTGTTGATGCTGTTCATTATGCTCCCCATGCACCTATTAATGTCCATCATTTAGATTGTGATTTTCTCGTTTGTTCTGCTTACAAATTCTTTGCTCCCCATGTTGGTATTCTCTACGGAAAAAAAGAACATTTAACTCGTTTAACTCCCTATAAAGTCAGACCTGCATCTAATGAAGTTCCATCCAAATGGGAAACCGGAACTTTAAATCATGAAGGTTTAGCGGGGTTGGTAGCAACAATTAATTATTTAGCAAAGTTAGGTTGTCACGTTTCCCCAACTTTAGATAATGAATTACTTGATTCTTTAATAGAAGCAGATAGGGAAGGTTTAACTACTTTTCATTGTCCGCGTTTTTTAACTTCTCCAGAACAATCAAATTATGAGTTAGCATCTGCTTATCACAGTCGTCGTGCGGCTTTATTAGCAGCAATGTCAGCTATTCAACAATATGAAAGAGAATTAAGTAAAAAATTGATTTCTGGATTGTTAGCAATTCCAGGTTTAAGGGTTTATGGTATTACTGAACCTAGCCAATTTATCTGGAGAACTCCCACAGTTTCTATGACAATTGAGGGAAAAAAATCGGCAGATGTAGCGAAGTTTTTAGGAGAAAAAGGTATCTTTACCTGGAACGGTAATTTTTATGCAATTGAACTCACAGAAAAGTTAGGTCTAGAAACATCGGGAGGTTTATTAAGAATAGGATTAGCACACTACAATACTGGGGCAGAAATTAATCAATTTTTGCAACTTGTCTCTGAGGTTGTGTCTTGAACTAACGTTGTAATAAACAATGTAGAGACGTTCCATGGAACGTCTCTACAAGGATTGTAGAAAACGCTGATTTAAATGTTGTTGATGTCTATTGGCAAGGATACTACTTATGCCTGAGACTTTTTTACCGCCATGTTTTTTTTGAGTTTGTTGAAACCATAAAACACACCACCAAATACTAGCAAACTAGCATTTGTGGAAAATCCAAAGGGAACAGGTTCAGCAGGAGGATTGCTAGAAGGAGTACCAAAGTATTGTACTTGGATAGATGCTGATGCCAAAGTGGTAATGTTAGTTGCAACGTTACCACCCCCCCCATTAACAAGTGTGCCTATAGAAGTAAAAGGATCAAAAGAGTAAGAGCCTGCGCCTACAAATCCTGCAACATCTACGAGAGTATTAAAAGTTGCACTGGAAGCGCCGTTAACTGTGAAAGGTCCAAAATTAGCTGTTGCACCAGAAGCTAAACCCGAGTATGATTGAGGTCCAATTTGTGTAATATTCGAGTCATTCAAAGGAGAGAAAGTACCAGATGTATTTGGATTTAACAAGGCTAATAAAGCCGCAGGAGCGCCAGAAGCCGCATTCAAGTCATACTGTGAAGGTATCAGTGTAACAATAAAATTCTGAGGGTTTGCAGCGTTATTAGTAACAGTTCCTGAACTCGTCAGTGAAGCAGTTACAGTAAATACTACCTCTTCTAAAGTATCTGGTCCATTGTACTGATTGAATGTTAATACAGGATTGCCACTAAGTTCGGTCAGCTGATTAGTGAATGACTGTGTTTGGGTAGATAACAGACTTATAGCTTCAGCCTTCGGGGAAATTGCCAAAGAAGCTAAAGACGCAGTAGCCAAAATAGCAAGTGCTTTTGGCGGAGAAAAAGTGGAATTCATTTTGTACCTCATTAATGTTGTCATCCTGAATAATTTAATAGGGAACTTGATTAAGTGCGTAAATAGAAGAAATCAGGCGGTATAAAAATAACCGGATATCTCTGTGAAAATCTTACTGGTTTCAGTACAGTCTTATTACTTAAAAAACATCTTCAGAAAACCTGATTTTTCAGTAGTTCTGACGAAAGGATCTTTCAAGAAATACAACATGAACAGGTTTAGTGATTTTTTTGAGTGATTTTGCTAGGTTATCTCAGTGAGATTAACTAAGTATTAAATACTCCGGTGTGGTTTGTCAATCATCTACATATAAATTTTACAAATCCTGAATATTAGATTCATAGTAAGCAACTAAATATTATCAGGTTTACTGTTTATCCTTCCTGTTGACGATGATTTGTAGCCTGTCGCAATAATGACTCCGCAAATGCGATCGCTTCATTGCCTGATTTACCACCGGCTAACTGTGCTAATTCTTCACGTCTGGTACTTAAATTATCTAAGCTAGTAACTCTCACAACCGTACGCTGTTCTGTATTACCATTTTTATTAATGACTTGTTTATCTACGCGAAAATGTCGATCTGCCATTGCTGCAATTAACGGCTGATGAGTAACACATAATACTTGCTGACTTTGACTAAGTTGGTGTAATTTCTCAGCAATAGATTGAGCAACTCTTCCAGATACACCCACATCAATTTCATCAAATACCATTGTTTCCGCACCATCATGTTGATTAAAACAAGCTTTTAAAGCCAATAAAAATCGGCTCATTTCCCCACCAGAAGCAATTTCTGTTAAGGGTTGTATGGGTTCACCAGGGTTAGGGCTAAACATAAAAGTAATTTTATCTGCACCCATCGCTGTTGGCGAAGTTGGCGTAATTTCAACTTGAAATTTTACTTTTTCCATTGCTAAAGGTTTGAGTTCAGCCAATAAATGAGATTCTAAATTAGCCGCAGTTTGCAGACGCAATTGGGTTAATTTTTGACTAACTTCGTTGAGATATTCTAAACAAATTTTTTCTTCTTGTTCTAAAGTTTCAATTGATTGTTCATGGTTATTGAGTTCTGCTAATTCTATTTGGATGCGTTCATAATAGGCGATCGCTTCTGTGAGAGTCGGTCCATATTTGCGACAAATTTGTTTTAATTCCCGAATCCGTTCTTCTACTTCTTCTAACCGCTGTGGATCTGCTTCTAAACTTTCTCCATAAATGCTAATTTGTCGACCAACTTCCATTACTGCTGCTACTGCATCTCGCACCAATTCCAACATTGGTTGCATTCGAGAATCAAACTCGACAATATGATTTAATATACCTTCACTGTCTCCCAATAAATCAGCAGCAGTGGGAGTTTCATCTTCATTTTGGTACAAAGCTTGATAAACTTTATAACTCATTTGTTGCAAGTCAACAACATGATTGAGGCGTTGCATTTCTTGAGTTAATTGTTCCATTTCTTGCGGATCATCGAGATTTGCTGTACTCAATTCTTGAACTTGATAAGTTAATAAATCGAGTTGTTGTAAACGTTCTCTTTCTGAAGTGCGACGTTTTTCTAAAGTTTGGTGTGCAAAATTGTATGCACTAAAAGCAACCGCAACTTTTTGGCGTTGCTGCATTAAAGAATCACCACCGTATAAATCTAACCAATCTCTAATTTGGGCAGATTGTCCCACTTGTACAGTTTGCCCTTGGGCGGTAATTTCCACAAGGCGATCGCGCAAACTGCCCATAATTTGCCGATTTACCAACACCCCATTTACCCGTGACCTACTGCGGATATTACTGACAGTAACGGTAATTTCTCGACTAATAACTACAGCATTATCATCAATTAAATCTATTTCCTGTTCATTCAACCAAGCAGCTAGGAAAGGATTTATACTAAAAGTTCCCTCTACCAATGCGCGACTAGTCCCCGTGCGAATCACACGACTAGAAACTTTCCCACCTAAAACCGCATCAATCGCATCTAAAATAATCGACTTTCCCGCGCCGGTTTCCCCTGTTAAAACATTTAACCCAGCACCAAAATCCAACTCTAGTTGGTCAATAAGGGCAAAATTCTCAATTCTGAGGCACAGCAACATCAGGCTACAATCTCCGTGAGGGTAAATGCCGGATACTTTCCAATTTTATCTCTATTCAGCAGGTAATGTATAGGAAGTAACGGATTTTACTAAAGCTTATCAGAATCAGGATTTACAGGATTAAAGGATGAACAGGATTGAGACTTAAATCCTACCAATTTTGATACTGATAGAAAATAGTTTAGTTAGTAGTTAATAAGCTATCTATATCTTTTGGGAAAGGACAATCTTCAGGGAATTTAGTATCATATTCCTTGCTCATGTTTTTTACTGCATCTTGATAACATTCATCACTGACAGTTAAATAATAATTACGCAAGCTTGGGGAATCTCTAAAAATACGTTTTAGTTCCTGTTGGGTACGGCTAATAGTTACTTCCCAACCGCGATAACATTCTGGTAAGTTTACATAATGACGTTTAAGTAAATGTTCAAATAAAGTAGTTAACCGACGTTCTAATTCTCTTTTATCTCTCCCCCCCAAAGCTTCTATCTCCTCAATTAAATTTTCCCAGTCTACATAACTATAATCTTGAGATTTTAATTTGCTGACTGTGTTTTGAATCCACAGTGCAAAGTCTGTTTGATAAAGATGTTGAACTGATGATTTAGTCATAGCATTTATTGTCATAATCAAGGATTTTCAAAATGAAAACATGAACAGGATGGAATACCTAGCTGAGGTTTTTGAAATCTTCCTAAAATCAATTATAGCCTCATCCTGTAAATTCTAACGAATAATTGCATTTAATGGCACATTAATTTATGTAATAACAAAATCCCCGACATCTCAAAGAAGGCGGGGATCTGAAAATAAGAATTACGCGAGATTAAAAATTTTAAATAGGATAAACTACCAAAAATACAACCAAAATTAACACACATTCTGACGAGTTTTTTCTGCGTTGATGGGTTTAATTAGGTAAAGTTTCAACATATACCAAAAGATGTTTGTCATCAACGGGATTTTTTGGAAGAACTTCACAATTCCCAACTCTTTGCTGTTATTAAGTGCAATTAATTTTTGGTTATTGATTGCACACTGTTCCAAATACCAGAAAAAGTAAGGGTGTTCTGTATTTAAGATAGTGGGAAAAGCCCTCGCTGCGGTTTTGTTGGTTTCTGTAATTACCTGATTATTGTATTTACGGGGATGAATTCCTAAAATTTCATAGAAATTTGCCCGTTCAAACACAGTCATTGTGTGGGTAACAAACACAGTTAGTAAGAAGAAACGTACCCATAACCGCGCTTTCCAATTATTCCATAACTGGGGTTGAGAACGTAACAAAGCCTTGAAAAAATCCCCGTGTCTATTTTCATCCTGACACCAGCTTTCAAACTTTCTAAATAAAGGATAAAACTGGAATTCTGGATTTTTTTCGATATGGCGAAACACTAGAATATAACGCCAATACCCAATTTTTTCTGATAGGTAAACTGTGTAAATTACCCACTCAGCAGGAAAGAAAGTATAGGTACGATTTTTAGTTAAGTAACTTAAGTCCAGGGAAAGATTAAAATCCGCCATTGACTTATTCAAAAAACCTGCATGACGGGCTTCATCCCGCGCTAGATAATCAAATGCTTCTGATAGGAGAGGGTTACTATCTTTGATACGACGAGATAATTCTTTAAACAGTAAAAACCCAGAAAATTCTGAAGTACAAGAACGTTCTAAAAAGTCAATAAAAGCCAGCCGTTTTTCACCCTGAATGTGATCCCATCCTTGTTTAAATTCATCATCACGAACAAAATGATGGCGGTTATAATCAGCTTTGAGTTCATCAACTACAGCCCTGATTTCCGCTTCATGAGCAGAAATATCCATTTTGGCCACAGCATCAAAATCTGTGGTGTAAAATCGGGGTGTTAATAATGTTTCTTGAACTGGTGCTTTTACACCTGGTTTCAATAATTCAATTGGGGGAGTTTTCAAAGACTTAACCATAGTAATCCTGATTGATATTTACTCTCGTAAAAACTATATAAGCATAAAGATTGCTTAATAGTCATCAGTTAAATTATTGAAAATAAATTGTACAAAATAACCTGATATACTTTAGCAATTGCTGAAAATTTAGTGGCTATGTAATTTAAAACTGTCAACAATATCACCATAAGTAATTGCACTAAAATTATAGCAGTCGGTTATATCCAGATCCCCGACTTCTGAGATCAATTTATCATTTATGAACATAATCAAGGAAAGAAGTCGGGGATCTTATCGTCTTACCTGAATTCTTGCATTATGTACAGGGTTGCAGAACTGTTAAATATAATTTATGTCTAGTTTCAGCTTTTAAATATTGTGTTTGTATTGGCTGCCATTGCTGCCATAATTGATAACGATTAGCGGCTAATAAAGTTGTTAATCCACTAAGTTGATTGTTCATTTCTGACTTAAAGATATTCACTAGCCATTCATTTAAAACCATGCTATCTTGCAAATTACCCAAGGTTTCTTGAATATTTTTTACTTCTGAAATATGTGCTGTGAAGTCTTCACCATATAAATCCGTAAATAATTCCATTTGATAACGGATTCTTTTAGCTTGTTTTCGCAAATTATGAAGAGTTTCACCTTTAATTTTCAGATGTTGTTCTAATTGTTCCGGTGTCCAGTTATTTTGAACAACTACTTCTGAATTTACAACTTCAGTGCCAATCATCCACCCTGGATGCAATAAAAATTTGCTGAGTTCTGGTAAAAGTAAATCTGGTAAAACTGGCTGAATTGGTAAATATGCTAATGGTTGATAACTAGGTTGTTTTAGCCACTGCTGAAAGTTATTTTTAAAAGATGTATAATTTTCGCTTTTCAGTATTTTTTTAACTTCAGAAAATGCAACCTTACGTTGTTTAGCTAAAGTAGAAAAAGCTATTTGCAAAGATGCTTTTTCTGTCTGTAGTAAATGTGGTTGATAATTATTTTCTAGTATCTCTTTGAGGACATCTAAATCTCGGAGATTTCCTAGTATTCTGGCAATTTTACCAATATTTTTATTGCTGGCTGACTTGGGCAAATTTAAAAATAGCTCAAACCGACTAACGGCAGTACGTAAACGACGCATTCCCACACGCATTTGGTGTAGTGCTTCTGGATCTTCGTCTTTCTTGACTAATTTTTCTAATTTTATGGTTTTGCGGAAGTGTTGTTCAATTGCTTGGTATGCACAATCTCCTAGACTTGTGACTGTGGTTTTTGTAGTTAATTTCATAATTAATATCAATTCACTATCTAATCAAGTTTTTGTATGATAGCATTAGGAAAAAATTGACATCTATTATTTTATAAACTTATAAACTTTTTAAAGATTTGTAGAAATAGCTTGTACTGGACAGGTAGGAATACACTGTTCACAAACAATGCAACGCGATCGCGTAAAAGTTAGTTGATATGTATCTGGATTCAGAGAAAGGGCTTCAGTGGGACAAACTCCAGTACACAAACCACAGTCAACGCATATATCGTCATCAATCACAATTTCACCTAAGTTATGGGAAACACCAATATTTTGCGATCGCATCCACTCAATAGCTGCATCTAGCTGATCGATATCCCCTAATAATTCCACAACCAATTTACCAATTTGATTGGGGGCAACTTGAGCGCGGATAATATTGGCAGCTACATTAAAATCTTTTGCCAGTCTGTAGGTGACAGGCATTTGAATGGCACGTTTAGGAAAAGTCAGAGTGACTCGTTTTTTCATGGGTAAAAAACTGGGTTTTGGTACACTAGATCATGAAAGTGCTTAACAAGTTTTAATAAATAAATTATGAGTACAGATGCACCCATGAATACTACCAAGCCTGAATCTACTCTGGGCAGACGGGTAAGAAATTTTCTCATTGTCATTGTAGCGATCATATTGAGTGCGGCGCTATTTTTAGGACTAAGAACCCAGACAGCCTCAACTTCTCTCACCCAACTAGATAAAGCATCCACACCTTTGGAAGTAGCTGTCAGCAATAATAAGCCTAGTTTAGTAGAATTCTATGCTGATTGGTGTACAGTTTGCCAAAAAATGGCTCCAGAAATGGCTCAACTCAAACAGCAATACGCTGACAAGCTAAATTTTGTCATGCTGAATGTAGATAATAATAAATGGTTGCCAGAAATGCTGAAATATCGAGTAGATGGCATTCCTCATTTTATCTTTTTGGGTAATCAAGCGGAAGTTATAGCCGAAGCTATTGGTGATATACCCCTTTCTGTCATGTCCAGCAATTTAGAAGCCTTGGTGACAGGTTCTCCCCTTCCTTATGCTCAAGCTAGTGGCCAAACTTCCAAATTCTCAGCCCCAGTATCAGCCGATAATAGCCAAGATGATCCCCGTAGTCATGGTAGCCAAGTGGTAAATTAATCTCAGCATTCAGATCCCCGACTTCTGACCAAAAATCATGATTTATTGATCTGATGAAATAAAGAAGTCGGGGATCTTACCCCTTACTCATTACTTTTTTGCTCTAAAATACCGCTTTCAATCATCAATTTTGGCCAGATTAATAAAAAGAAACCCATCCAAACTAACAGAGGGATAGCAACAATAATTGTCAGCCAGATAAGTTTAAATATTAACCAGCTACCACTAATCAATATTAAACCTGTGAGCATTATTGACCAAGGTTGACACCACCAAGGTTTATAATGCCAAGGATTCATAGGTTTTTGTTCAGGCATAGTTTTTCCTTAGTTTTGGATGAATTTGTTTTGTAGTGAGTAATTGATCGCTCTCTTTCCAGGTTTGAAAGAGCTAAAGCCATGACTAAGAACTTTTATTTTATTAAAAATAATCAACTTTTAGTACAATGGTTACAGGTAAATTTAGCACAAATTAAAACTTAAATATGATTGGGGTTGCAATTGTCGGTACTGGATTTGGACAAAAAGTTCATATTCCCGCATTTCAAGCACATCACAAAACCGAGATAGTCGCTGTTTATCATAGAGATATTAACAAGGCTCAAGCTATTGCTAAAGCTCATAATATTCCCCATGCTAGTGATAATTTATCTGAGATTCTCACTTTACCACAAGTGCAAGCCGTCAGCATTTCCACACCGCCATTTTTACATTATGAAATGGGCAAGAAAGTATTAGAGGCTGGTAAACATCTGTTATTAGAAAAACCTACTGCTTTAAACGCAACTGAAGCCAAAGAACTATATCAATTAGCCCAACAGCAAGGTGTGATTGCAACGGTAGATTTTGAATTTCGCTTTGTTCCCGCATGGCAATATTTTGCTGAACTTTTGTCTTCAGAATATGTTGGTAATTTGCGCTTAATTAAAATTGACTGGTTAGGTGCTTCTCGCAGTGACACTTCCCGCCCTTGGAATTGGTATTCTAGCCAAGAAAAAGGTGGTGGTGCATTAGGTTCTTTGGGTTCTCATGCTTTTGATTATATTCATTGGTTATTTGGACCAGTTGATAGATTAAATGCCTATTTAAATACAGCTATTCCCACAAGAATTGATCCTGCAAATGGGGAATTAAAAGCAGTTAATACAGATGATAATTGTCTGTTATCTCTGGGATTAGTAAACGGTACACCATGCCAAGTTTCTATTAGTGCAGTTGTTCATGCAGCTAAACCTCATAAGATAGAAGTTTATGGAGATAAAGGTACATTAGTTTTAGAAAGTGATGATCAAAAAGATTATATTCATGGGTTTCGGGTTTGGAGTTCTCAACCTGGGCAACCTTTAGCAGAAATGGAAATTCCTTCACAATTACTATTTCCTCAACATTATGCTGATGGTCGGATTTGTGCATTTCTTCGGGTTGTAAATGAATGGGTAACAGGAATTGAAACTCAACAGGAAATTATCCCATCTTTGCTCCAAGGGGTTTATTCGCAATTATTAATGGATTTATCTCATCAATCTCATGAATCAGGAAACTGGGTAGATGTACCGAGTTTAGAATCTTTTCTGGCTCAGGACTTACGCAAAACAGAACGGAAGTAGGGGTAATTCATGAATTACTCCTACGCAAGAATCAGGTTTTGAGTTCAATCTTGCGTAAGTCCTATGGCTGAATGAATTAATGCAAAAGTATTAGTAAAATCTTTAGCTGCACCTTGGTCGCAAAACTTAACACAGGCTTTCTGCAAGACTTTTTTCCATAAGTATCCGTACTTTGGTAGACTTGAAGACTGAAATGGCCAGATAAAACGACGCTAAGATCAGCAATTGAGAGGGTAGTTCTGTGGAAAATACACTTGGGTTAGAGATTATTGAGGTAGTGGAGCAAGCAGCGATCGCCTCCTCAAAGTGGATGGGTAAAGGGGAAAAGAATACTGCTGATGAAGTAGCAGTAGAAGCTATGCGGGAACGGATGAACAAAATCCATATGCGTGGTCGCATCGTTATCGGCGAAGGCGAACGCGATGAAGCCCCTATGCTTTACATTGGTGAAGAAGTTGGTATTTGTACCCAACCAGATGCAAAAAATTTCTGTAACCCTGATGAATTAGTAGAAATTGACATTGCTGTTGACCCCTGCGAAGGTACTAACCTAGTTGCTTATGGTCAAAATGGCTCAATGGCAGTTTTGGCGATTTCTGAAAAAGGCGGTTTATTTGCTGCTCCTGACTTCTACATGAAGAAACTCGCAGCACCAGCAGCCGCTAGAGGTCATGTTGATATCAGCAAGTCAGCTACAGAAAACCTGAAAATCCTTTCTGAGTGCTTAAACCGTGCTATTGAAGAATTAGTAGTAGTGGTGATGGATCGTCCCCGTCACAAAGACCTTATTCAAGAAATTCGCACCGCTGGAGCAAGAGTCAGACTGATCAGTGATGGTGACGTTTCTGCCGCGATCTCTTGTGCTTTTGCTGGTACTAACATCCATGCGTTGATGGGTATCGGTGCTGCCCCAGAAGGTGTAATTTCTGCTGCGGCTATGCGTTGCTTGGGTGGACACTTCCAAGGACAATTGATTTACGATCCAGAAGTAGTTCAAACAGGTTTGATTGGTGAAAGCAGAGAAGGTAATCTTGCTCGTTTGGCAGAAATGAACATCACCGATCCAGATAAGATATACAATTCTGATGAATTAGCTTCTGGTAATACAGTGCTATTTGCAGCTTGTGGTATCACTCCCGGAACTCTGATGGAAGGTGTACGTTTCTTCCACGGTGGTGCTAGAACCCAAAGCTTGGTTATTTCCAGCCAATCTAAAACTGCTCGGTTTGTGGATACAGTTCACTTGTGGGATGAACCCAAGGTTATTCAACTGCGGTAATAACTCGTGATTGGGGAAAAGGTGATTGGGAAAAGGCAAGAGGTAAGAGGCAGGGAAGCAGGGGAGAATAATTTTCTATCTATTTATTCCCAATTCCCAATCCTCACCAGTCCCCAGTCCCCAGTCCCCAGTCCCCAGTCCCCATTACCTATTACCCATTACCCATTACCAATTACCAATTTTAAGAAATGAATATTGCAGTGGTGGGGTTAAGCCATAAAACAGCCCCTGTAGAAGTTAGAGAAAAATTAAGTATACCGGAACCCCAAACAGAAGGTGCGATCGCTCATCTCCTCAGCTATCCTCATATTGATGAAGTCGCTATCCTCAGTACCTGCAACCGTTTGGAAATTTACATTGTTAGCAGTGAAATTACTCAAGGTCTTCAGGAAGTTACTCAGTTTCTCGCAGAACATAGCAAATTACCTGTGATGTCTCTGCGACAACACCTATTTATGTTGATGCACAATGACGCAGTAATGCACATTATGCGGGTGTCCGCTGGGTTGGATAGTCTGGTACTCGGTGAGGGACAAATTCTGGCTCAGGTGAAAAATACTCACAAACTGGGACAGCAATTTAATGGTATAAAAACAATTTTAAATCGCTTATTTAAACAGGCGCTGACAGCAGGTAAGCGGGTTCGCACTGAAACTAATATTGGTACTGGTGCAGTCTCCATTAGTTCTGCGGCTGTGGAATTAGCGCAGATAAAAGTAGAAAATTTAGCCCCTTACCGTGTGGCTATTCTCGGTGCTGGGAAAATGTCCCGGTTACTTGTACAACACCTGATTTCTAAGGGTGCAACTCAAATTAGTATTGTTAATCGTTCCCGTGAACGTGCGGAAGAATTAGCTAAAAATTTCCCAGAACACCCTATTAAAATTCATCTGCTCCCGGAAATGATGTCTGTGGTAGCTCATAGTGATTTGGTGTTTACTAGCACTTCTGCAACTGAACCAATTCTAGACCGCACTAAGTTAGAAATGGTTTTAGATCCTAACCACTCGCTGATGTTATTTGATATTTCTGTACCCAGAAATGTGGATGCAGATGTAAATGATCTGACAAATGTCCAAGCCTTTAATGTGGATGATTTGAAGGCTGTTGTGGCACAAAATTACGAAAGTCGCCGCAAAATGGCACAGGAAGCGGAAAAACTTCTAGATGAAGAAGCTGATGCTTTTGATATATGGTGGCGGAGTTTAGAAACTGTCTCTACTATCAGTTCTCTGCGAAATAAAATTGAAAGCATCCGCGAACAAGAGCTAGAAAAGGCTTTATCTCGCTTGGGTTCGGAATTTGGCGAAAAACACCAAGAAGTAATTGAGGCTTTAACTAGAGGAATAGTTAATAAAATATTACATGACCCAATGGTACAATTACGGGCGCAGCAAGATGTGGAAGCCAGACGTAATTGTATGCAGACTCTGCAAATGTTATTTAACCTAGACGGAGAGAAACAATTTAGCTAAACCAGCAGGAGTCAGGAATCGTAGGGGCGAAGCATTCGGCGTAAGGGTGGAAGATTCGGCGTAAGGGTGGAAGATTCGGTGTAAGGGCGGAAGATTCGGTGTAAGGGCGGAAGATTCGGTGTAAGGGCGAAGCATTCGGTGTAAGGGCGAAGCATTCGGTGTAAGGGCGAAGCATTCGGAAGATAAACATGGGGAAAAACCGATAAATTATCGCCCGAATGCTTCGCCCCTACATGGGGAAAAACCGAT
>NZ_JAYGHA010000003.1:86184-92444 GCF_034931405.1 Anabaena sp. UHCC 0451
AATTATCGCCCGAATGCTTCGCCCCTACATGGGGAAAAACCGATAAATTATCGCCCGAATGCTTCGCCCCTACATGGGGAAAAACCGATAAATTATCGCCCGAATGCTTCGCCCCTACTTGTTCCCCTCACATCTTAAATTGTTCTAACTGCTTTGTTTGTTGTTCTAATCTCACGGCTAGGCGATCGCATACTAAATCACATAACTGAAATAAGATAGGATCAGCAATTTCATAAATAACGCTGACTCCCTCTGGTGTTCGTTTGACAATACCCGCTTGAGTTAAAATCTTCAGATGCTTTGATACATTCGCTTGTCCTAGTCCAGTCTCCGCAATAATTTGGGTTACATTCTTCGCTCCAGTTTTCAAACAACACAACACTTGCAACCGACTAACTTCAGACAGCACTTTAAAATAATCTGCAACTTGAATAAGAGCGCCTGGATATATCTCTGACATAAAAAACTAAAAGAATTTTATAACTTTATATTGATTATTCTACCATATAGTTATATGATTGAATTATAAAAAAATGAATGGAAGTAAAAAAAATGTTATTTCGCCAACTTTTTGACAAAGAATCTAGTACATACACGTATCTAATAGCTGACGAGACAACAAAAGCGGCAGTTCTTGTAGATCCTGTATTAGAACAGGTAGAACGAGATTTACAACTAATTCAGGAACTAGGTTTGACATTGCACTACTGTATGGAAACTCACATTCATGCAGATCATATCACAGGTACGGGTAAATTACGTGAATTAACCGGATGTTTGGGGGTTGTACCAGAAAATGCACCAGCGAGTTGTGCAGATAAACAGATGAAAGACGGAGAAATTCTAGAACTGGGATCAATTATAATTCAAGCGATCGCCACACCAGGACATACAGACAGTCATCTAGCTTATTTAGTCAACCAAGAAAGATTATTAACAGGAGATTCCTTATTAATTCGTGGTTGTGGAAGAACTGATTTTCAAAGTGGTGATGCAGGAACTTTGTTTGAAGTAGTCACACGAAAATTGTTTACCCTTGCAGATGAAATTTTAGTTTATCCAGGACATGATTACAAGGGTTTTACAGTTTCAACAATTGGAGAAGAGAAACAATACAATCCTAGATTTAGAGGACATAATCGCAATAGTTTTATTAAATTTATGTCCGGTTTAAATTTACCAAATCCGCAAAAAATGATGGCAGCAGTTCCAGCAAATCTACGTTGCGGTAATGAAGTTTTAGTGTAAGAATTCAGGTAAGGCGATAAGATCCCCGACTTCTTTTATTTATTTTGTCCATAAATGATAAATTGATCTGGTGAAGTCGGGGATCTGGGTATGAACGATTGCTATAGCTGAATACTTACGTTTTAGTTAACAATTAATTTGATTAATTCAACAGGAAAGAAAAAATGACCACATCTATCAATACAAAATTGCAATTACTTAATGCAGCTACAGTTAAAGAATTGAGAGAAACAGAACAAATCCAACTAATAGATGTAAGAGAAGCTTCAGAATATGCAGCCGAACATATTCCTGGATCTCAACTTTTACCTTTATCTAAATTTCAGCCAGAACAAATATCTTTAATTCCTGGTAAACAAATTGTTATTTACTGTCAATCAGGAAATCGCTCAAACCAAGCAGCACAAAAACTAATTCAATCTGGGTTTTCAGAATTTAGCCAATTACAAGGAGGAATTACAGCTTGGAAACAGTCAGGATATCCAACACAAATTAATCAAAATGCTCCTATTAGTTTAATGAGACAAGTACAAATAGTTGCAGGTTCTTTAGTATTTACAGGAACTGTATTAGGTGCATTTGTTTCTCCCTGGTTTTTAATTTTAAGTGGTTTTGTAGGTGCGGGTTTAGTATTTGCAGGAGTAAGTAACACCTGTGCAATGGCAATGCTATTAGCTAAATTACCTTATAACCAGGGTGATTAAAATCTTGTGTGTGCGTTATTAGATCCCCGACTTCTTTGAGAAGTCGGGGATCTGAAAGTCAATTACAAATTACAAATTACAAATTATGATGACATGGATATTAGGACATATTTTAGCAACTGGAATTGGTATTAGTTTAGGTTTAATTGGTGGTGGTGGTTCTGTTTTAGCATTACCGATTTTAGTTTATGTGATGGGAGTACCCACTAAATCTGCAATTGCTATGACTTTAGTAATTGTGGGAACTGTGAGTTTAATTGGTGTAATTCCCCATTGGAGAAAGGGAAATATCAATTTTAAAAAAGCATTTATTTTTGGTTCTGCTACCATGTTAGGTGCTTTTGTGGGAGCAAAAATAGCTGGTTTACCATTTATTACTGACAGCTTGCAAATGATTATGTTTGCAATAATGATGTTGTTAGCAGCGAGTTTAATGATTAAAAGAAGTTTTCAAAAAACTGCTCCAACATCTCCAGAAAATCCAAACGCAGAAATTTATCAACCACCTATTTGTAGATACTGTTGGTTATGGTTGTTAACTGAAGGATTAGGAGTAGGAATATTAACGGGTTTAGTGGGAGTTGGGGGAGGATTTGCAATTGTTCCAGCTTTAGTTATTTTGGGTAAAACGCCAATGAAAGAAGCAATTGGAACTTCTTTGTTAATTTTGGTTGTTAATGCTGTGGCAGGATTTTTAGGATATTTAGGACAAGTTGAATTAGATTGGCAATTAATAGGAACATTTATTTTAGCTGCTAGTTTAGGCAGTTTTTTAGGTGCTTATTTATCTCAATTTATTGATGCTAAAAAATTGCAAAAATATTTTGGTTATTTTTTAATAGCTGTAGCGACTTTTGTGTTGTTTCAAAATCAAAGTGCTTTTCAGAGAAAGAAAACAGCAGTAAATTGGCAATATGGAAGTTATAACTTAGGAATAATAGCAAGTAAAAATACAGCCAATTAAAATAATTAGTGAAATGTTGGGTTTCCGCTGTCAACCCAACCTACAGGAGGATTAAAATTAAGGTAAGGCAATAAGATCCCCGACTTCTTTTATTGATTGTGTCCATAAATGATAAATTGATCTCAGAAGTCGGGGATCTGAGTATGAACGATTGCTATAGCTGAATACTTACAAATTAAGCCGCTGTTAATGACTTTCCTAAAATTTGCGGTTCTGGCAAAGGTTGTCCGTCTTCTAAATAAGATGAAATCAGCATTTCTAAGACTTCTTGAGCATTTTTTAAAGCCTCCTCATAAGTGTCTCCATGAGTATGACAAAACTCTCCCCATTCAGGAAGACTTACTACAAAGCATTTATCTTCCTCTGACCATTGAATAATTATCGTGTAATGATTATTCATGTTGTTCTTCCTCTTGAGATTTTTTAATTTCTTCTATTTTTTTAATTGCATTATTAACATCTTTTTCCTGGTATTCTTTAGCATCTTTTCCGTCTTTACCTGATATAGTCACTCTCCCAGATAACAAAGGATGATACCAGTTAGTGTGACTACCTTTACCAGTACGGCAAGTAAAACCTGATTGCAGTAATAA
Organism: Anabaena sp. UHCC 0451; assembly: GCF_034931405.1. Lineage (NCBI taxonomy): Bacteria > Bacillati > Cyanobacteriota > Cyanophyceae > Nostocales > Nostocaceae > Anabaena > Anabaena sp. UHCC 0451. Next base: position 89,694 of record NZ_JAYGHA010000003.1, read on the forward strand.
ACTTTTCAGTTCTCTAATTTTTTTAGGCATATTAAGTATTGCTTTATTGTCCTAAATATGCCTCTAAAACCTTGGTATTTCTTTGAATTTCTGTAGGAGTACCTTCGGCTAAATTTTGTCCTTCTGCTAATACCCAAACGCGATCGCACAATGACATAATCACGTCCATATTATGTTCAATAATCAAAAAAGTCAATCCGTCTTCACGGTTCCATTTGAGAATGCGATCACATATATCATCAATTAATTTAGGATTCACCCCCGCAGCAGGTTCATCTAATAATATTAACTTAGGATTAGTCATCAAAGCTCTTCCCATTTCTAATAACTTACGCTGTCCACCAGACAAACCACCAGCATAATCATTGGCTTTCTTTTCTAACCCTACAGATTCTAACAAATACATTGCCCTTTCTTTGAGTTGTTTTTCCTCTTTAGCAACAATATGAGGTTGAAATTGAACTTGCCAAAAATTCTCACCGGTTTGTTTTTGTGCTGCTAACAACACATTTTCTAATACCGACAACCGCGACAGAGTTTTTGCGACTTGAAAGGTGCGAATTAAACCTTGTTGAGCTATTTGATATGGTTGTAAATTGTGAATAGGTTCACCATCAAAAATCACTCTTCCCTTATCTGGGTGGATGAAATTTGACAGTAAATTAAATAAAGTAGTTTTACCAGCACCATTGGGACCAATTAAACCAGTAATGCTACCTTTAGTAACTTCGATATTAGCATCTTTAACAGCTTGAATACCACCGAAACTTTTACAAAGTCCGGTAGCAGCTAATAGAGGAAGTTGGGGAGTTTCAATATTATTTACCATGATGTTTTTCTTCTCAACTTAACTTTTAATTAATTATTATAAATGATTTTGAGTAGTTACCAATTACCCATTAAGATTATATTTTATCCTTGTAAAACCTCAGCTACATTTAACTTGAGATCCGTAAATAAAGGAGAACCAATTGTCTGATCAACTGTAAAAACTTGCTCTTCATAAAAACCTTCTACCCACTCTAAAACCGTTACCTTTTGCTGCATCGGATCAACAATCCAATATTCAGCAATACCTCGTGCTGCATACTCAGAACGCTTGTAACGATAATCTCTATTTTCCTGATTTGGACTTACTATCTCGACAACTAACAAAGGTGGTGGCATATCCATTAAAATTAGAGAGCGTGTAGCACCCTGCATTACCTGAGCTAATTCTTCAGAAAACACGATCAAATCAGGAACACGCACCCCCACCAGACGACTATATACAGCCATTTCTGTTTTCATTCTTAACCGATAATATGGAATACCTAATTTCAGAAAATAGGCAACTAGAAACATCGCTATCCGACAATTTAGCTCACTTTCAGAAGGCATAGAAATTAATGCTCCGTTCTCCAATTCATATAAAGTATCTGTACCGTCATCAAATTGAATAAATTCTTCAAAGGTCATTTTTTTAGCCGTAGCAACTGTCATGGCTATTTCTCCCTATAAACTGCTTGTATTAACTATTTTAACAAACCCTTTATTTTCTCCATCTCCTACTGAATATTTTGTATTACCTGTTTCTTGCTGTATTACTTACCAAGAGTAAGTTCCTCTTTTTTACCTAAAATACCTTGAGGTCGCCAAATCATCAGTACCATAAGAATTAGACCGATAAACATAATTCTAAAAGCACCAATGCGTTCTACATCTAAGGGGACAATTCTTGGTAAAAATTCTCGTGTTAAAGCATCATAAGCAAAATAAATTACTGCTCCTAAAATTGTACCAATATTATTACCAGAACCGCCTAAAATCACCATAATCCAAGCATCAAAAGTGAGTTGGGGTTGAAAATTATCAGGATAAATGGCGCTAAGTTGCCAAGCAAAGAAAGCACCAGCAATACCAGCGATCGCACCTCCTAACATTAAAGATTGTAGTTTATACCAAAAGACATTTTTACCTAATGCTTTGGGTATTTCTTCATCTTCGCGGATAGATTTGAGAACTCGACCCCAAGGAGATTTTACTAAAAATTCTAACCGCCAAAATACAAATGCTAATACTAATAATGCTAACAGCATCAAACCCGCTTTAGGATTGTAGTTATACAGTCCCATCACACCACTCACATAAATCGCTACGGATAACAAACCTAAAATTATACCCACTACCAAACGAGAAACGAATTCTTGTTTGTTGCTTGGGGATTTTTTAGCAGTTTTCACCCAGCCTACTAAAGAAAACAAAGTAATAACTGTTAGTAGGGTAAGTACACCAATCATCAACAATCGAACAAATAAATTTGGCGTTGTATTAAAGGGTATAAGATAACTCTGCACACCAAAAGCCCCAGATATCCAAGCATCACCAACTGGTAAATCTTGGTTATTAACCACTAAACGAATTAATTCCCCAGTCCCGATGGTAACAATACCCAGATAATCTTCCCGTAAGCGTAAAGTTGCAAAACCAATTACCAAACCTAACAAAGCGGCGACAATTGCCCCAGCTATAGCTGAAAATAATAGAGGCACACCCTTTAAGCTTAACAAAACGGTGGTGTATGCGCCCAAGGTCATAAAAGCAATATGACCAAAATTAATCAAACCTGTAAAACCCCACTGCAAATTCAGCCCTAGTCCAAAGAGAGCAAAGGTAGCAGCAGAAATAGCTAGAAAAATCAGATATTCAACCATAATTTAGTCATTAGTTATTAGTTATTAGTGTAGGGGCGAAGCATTCGGTCGATAATTT
>NZ_JAYGHA010000003.1:92517-201600 GCF_034931405.1 Anabaena sp. UHCC 0451
TTACAAATAATTCTTCGCCCTTACAAATAATTCTTCGCCCTTACAAATAATTCTTCGCCCTTACAAATAATGCTTCGCCCTTACAGGAGTCAGGAGAAAGAATTCATTTTTTCCTATCTTGCACCCCAATCCCCATTTCAGAATGCAACGAATTAGATTGTAGTGTACCTTGGGTATTGTCAAGTATTGACTTGAACTATTGCTATTTTTGTTAGTTATGAATTTACTGCGAATTAGGATGCACCACCTCATTGAACAAATAGCTGATGAAGATATGCAAAGTGTCTGGGAGCTTGTTGAAGCTTTGCACTTTGATTCTTATATGATTAAATCTATCGAACAAGTTAAGAAATCACAGCATCCGTGGGACATATTAACTCACGATGAGGCCATACGACTGTTAATGTTTCTCTAAACCACAAACGAAATTTAACAACCAAGAACTGGGTAAATAAGAGTGAATCTGGAAGTAGAAGTGCGCTATGCTAGGTCTTTTCTGGTAGACCTCAAAAGTTTAGAACCCGCTGCCTATATACGGGTGTACGATTTCGTTTTTGTGGAATTTACGTCCAAAAAATGGCATCTGCATGAACTCCCAGAACTGCGACAACTGGATCAGGAAGGTCTTTTTTATCGGTTTACTATAGATAATTATCTAATTGGTATAGAAATTACTGGCGAAATAGTCAAATTCTTGCGTGTTGTTCCTAAGCCTGATGTTTAAACAGTTATCAGTTATCAGAAGTACCCAATCCCCCAATCCCCCAATCTCCAGTCACCTGATTAAAAACTGTATAAGACAAAGCAGGGATCGCCAAAACCATACATTAAACTGGAGTTTGACCAATATTATGTGAGAATTCCCTCATGATGGATGCTAAGGCACTTTGGCAACGTTACCAAGATTGGTTATATTTCCACGAGGGACTAGGACTGTATCTAGATATTAGTCGGATGCGGTTCGATGATGCTTTTGTGGAATCGTTGCAGCCGAAGTTTGACAAAGCGTTTGCGGATATGGCAGCTTTGGAAAAGGGAGCGATCGCCAATCCTGATGAAAACCGGATGGTAGGACACTACTGGTTGCGAAATCCAGACTTAGCGCCAACTCCAGAACTGACACAAGAAATAGTCCAAACCTTAGAACAAATCGCAGCTTTTGCTGACCAGGTTCACACTGGGGCTATACATCCCCCCAAGGAAAGCCGCTTCACAGATATAATTTCTATCGGTATTGGTGGTTCGGCTTTGGGTCCAGAATTTGTCGCTGAAGCCCTCGCACCCGATTTTCCACCCCTAAAGATTCATTTTATCGACAATACCGATCCTACAGGTATTGATCGGGTTCTCTCCCAAATCGAAAATCTCGCCAGCACTTTAGTATTAGTCATTTCCAAGTCTGGGGGAACTCCCGAACCCCGTAATGGCATGATTGAGGTGAAAAAAGCCTACACAGCCAAAAATTTAGACTTTGCTAAATATGCAGTGGCTGTTACCGGACCAGATAGCAACCTAGATAAAGTTGCAAAATCTGAAAACTGGTTAGCTCGGTTTGCTATGTATGACTGGGTGGGTGGACGTACCTCGGAAATGTCTGCTGTAGGGCTAGTTCCTGCGGCATTACAGGGCATTGATATCCGTGCCATGCTGGATGGGGCAAAAGAAATGGATGACGCTACTCGCGTCGCTAATATCAAAAATAACCCAGCGGCTTTGTTAGCTTTGGCTTGGTATTTCTCTGGAAATGGCAAAGGCGAAAAAGATATGGTTGTCTTACCTTATAAAGACAGCTTGTTATTATTTAGCCGCTATTTGCAACAACTGGTAATGGAATCTTTGGGTAAGGAAAAAGATTTAGACGGTAAAACTGTATATCAAGGTATTGCCGTTTATGGTAACAAAGGTTCTACTGACCAACACGCCTATGTTCAACAATTGCGGGAAGGTGTACCCAATTTCTTTGCAACCTTAATTGAGGTTTTAGAAGACCGTCAAGGTGCATCTCCAGAAATTGATCCAGGTGTGACTTCTGGTGATTATTTGGCTGGTTTCTTGTTAGGAACTCGTCAAGCACTGTATGAAAATAACCGCGATTCCATTACAGTGACTATTCCTCAAGTTAATGCTCGCACAGTTGGCGCGTTAATTGCATTGTATGAACGGGCTGTAGGTTTCTATGCCAGCTTAGTTAATATTAATGCTTATCACCAACCCGGTGTGGAAGCTGGTAAAAAAGCCGCCGCTGTAATTCTCGATTTACAACAAAAAGTAATGACTGTATTGCAAACAGAAAAGAAAGCACTTTCTCTTTCTGAAGTTGCTAATAAAGCCGGCGTTTCTAATGAAGTCGAAGCAATTTACAAAATTCTCCGTCATCTCCATGCTAATAATCGCGGTGTGGTGTTAACCGGTGATTTGGCTAAACCAGGTAGTTTAACTGTTTCTCTCGGTTAAATACAATTAATTATCCTGTTGTTTAAATCCTCGATTTCTTTAAGAAGTCGGGGATTTAATTTTTTTTAATCTCACGCAAAATAGCAATCGTTCATACCCAGATCCCCGACTTCTAAGATCAATTTATCATTTATGGACACAATAAATAAAAGAAGTCGGGGATCTTATCGCCTCTCATGAATTCTTACAACAAAATATAATATGTTACAATTATCTTAGTTTGAATAATTGAGTTAAAAACTATGACACAATTAACATCACAACAACCAAGAAGAAGAGGCAGAATTTTTCCTGAACTGACTTTATCACCGGAAGAGTTAGCTAAACGGGAAGCGGAAAGAGATGCTTTTCATAAACGCTGTCGGGCAATTTTTGAGCGTGTCCGTCCTGAGTTAATGAAAGAACATTATAACTGGTATATTGCCGTAGAACCAGATAGCGGTGATTATTTCATTGATCAGGATATAGAAGTTGCTAGTCAACAAGCACGGGATAAACACCCTCATGCTGTACATTGTATGTTTAGGTTAAATGAAATTGGGGCAGTTGGCAGAATATGATTGAGGGTTATTTTGGTGATGGAGGTCAATTATTTTTTGAAATTGAATTAATTACTGCTGATGGACTAAATCTGCCTGTAGATGCTATGTTTGATACTGGGTTTACAGGCTTTATGGCTATTAATAAACAAGATTTAGAAGCATTAGATTGGCAATTTTTACGTGAACAAGAATTGATAACAGCGCAAGGAGAAAAAGCTTTTGATCTTTATTTAGGTAAGGTAATTTTGGATAATCAAGAGTATGAAATTCCTGTTTATGCTGGAGATCAATTAACTGAGATTTTATTGGGTTCACGGTGGTTGGAGTTTTTGCCTTTGGTGGTGAATTTTCCAGCAGGTGTTTTAACTTTAGGGTGATTTGTTGATACAATCAAAATAGTTAAAGTTGGCTTTTAAAACTATGACACAATTAACATCACAACAACCAAGAAGAAGAGGCAGAATTTTTCCTGAACTGACTTTATCACCGGAAGAGTTAGCTAAACGTAAAGCTGAAGATGAACTATTTTATCAACGTTGCTGGGCAATTTTTGAACAATTGCGTCCTGAGTTGATCAAAGAACATGATGGTTGGTATATTGCTATAGAACCAGATAGCGGTGATTATTTTGTTGATCAGGATAAGGAAACTGCTAGTAAGAAAGCTAGAGAGAAACATCCTAATGTGATACATTTTTTATTTGGTATTAATGAAACTGGAGTAACTGGCAGAATATGATACAGGGTTATTTTGGTGATGAGGGGCGGTTATTTTTTGAAGTTGAATTAATTACTGCTGATGGCTTAAATCTGCCTGTAGATGCTTTATTTGATACTGGATTTACAGGCTTTATGGCTATTAATAAACAAGATTTAGAAGGATTGAATTGGTCGTTTATATCTAAGGAAAAGCTACGTACTGCACAGGGAGAGTCAAGATTTGATCTTTATTTAGGTAAGGCAATTTTGGATCATCAAGAGTATGAAGTTCCTGTTTATGCTGGAGATGAATTGACGGAGATTTTATTGGGTTCAGCTTGGTTGGAGTTTTTACCTTTGGTGGTGAATTTTCCAGCTGGTGTTTTGACTTTGGGATGATTTTTTCTCACGCAGAGACGCAGAGAGCGCAGAGAGAAGAGTTATTTTTAATTTATTGGTAAGTCTCGTAAATAATAGAATTTATCTGTTTTCCAGTCGTTTCCTTTTTCTCTTCCTAAGTAACCTGTTAGGGGTGATGATAGTTCTATTAATAAATCATGTACTATTTCATCTGTTAAAGTTGATTTATTGATGGCGTTATAGTGACTACGAATTTCTATGACTGTTACAGAATTTTGATTTGTTGATTTAGGAATTTCTTTGACTGCTTGAATAATGTGCGATCGCAATTTTATCTCTTGTTCTATTTTATCTATATATTCGTTAATTTTATCATCAATTTGCCCCGGTTCTAAGTATTGTTTTAATTCAATTAAATTTATCGCACCTGGATATTTTGCTTTGAGTTCAACTAATTTTTGTAATGTCATAGTTTTGATGATACTGATTTTTGATATTTGGGCAGATTCTTTCAGATTTTTAGTGGGTTCACTGGGTCCAATAATCAAACGCATCGCTTGATCATAATTTTCTTTAAGATGTCTTTTAGCAATTCTAAATAATTCTTCTGTTGCATTGTCAGGAATACTTTTACCTGCTTTACATTCGCAAACAATAGGATAAGGTTGTGAACAATATAAATCTAAACCTCCAGCACCACCTTTGTAATCTTCCTCCACTTTAAATCCTAAAAAATCAAGACTTTGGCGTGTGATAATTTCAAAATCTGTACCCGCTTGGTAATTACTTTTTTTCTCATTTTTTTCTATGCTTCTATCTCCTAAAGATGTAATCGTTTTTATCCAAGCTAAATCAGATGTATTTCTAGTTGGTGCATTACTCCAACCCAAAAATACTTTGATATCATTTTCTAATTGTTGTGCTGCTGGGTTATTTTGGGCTATTTGTGATAAAGCAATTTGTAATTCTTCCAATTCAGTATTTGGAGAAGGTTCTCGTTTTTCTAGTTGTTGTTTACGTTGAATAAATACCTGATTACTTAATACGGGTTTATCTTCAGAAGCGGAAATATTAGGTAAACCGACAAATTTACCTAGTTTATCTTGAATATTTGGATTAACTGGAACTTCAATAAATTGAGGTAAATGATAAACACGCAAATAAGCCAGAAAAATATTTTCATGTTTCTGTATTATTGCCTCAAATGCTTCTGGTGTCCAGATTGTTAATTTTGATAAAACATCTAATGGAGTTGTTTTATCTAGAATTTGGCAAAGCTCACATTTAGCCCAAGCTTTAATTAAGAGTATATTTCCTGTAGTATTAACAGGATAAAGAGCGAATTTTTGACCAGGACGAATAAACATCCTGGGTAAAGCTGCTATTGTGCGTCCTTGTATTAAGGCTTCAATATCAGAGACAGATAAACACAATGCTGTTGAAAGTGAAAAAGATTGATTCATTTCTAATTAGCTATAGGTTGAATTTAATATCATCGGTATTCTCAACACTTTGAGGAATCATAATAGGTAATCCATCATCAGTTAAATGAGTTGGTTCTTGTCCCGACGGGTCACTTAAAATTTCTCGAATCAAAGGATTTGTAATTGCAATTTTTTTCTGTTTAATAAACTCAAAAATTTGCTCTTCTGTCAACTCATAACTATCTCGATTCTCCCAAACATAAAATATAGCTAAAAGAGGTTTAATGTCTTGAATTTGCAAACTCACCCATTCTCCACCTTTTTCTTTCAAAAGAATTCTCAAGTTTTCTTTAGCTGCTGAAGCAGCAGGAGCAATTTTCTTTGAACGCACTAAGCAACCACGAGTTAAATCAAATTTTTGATAATCAATTAATCTACTCAAAGCTGTTGTAACCCCAACACCACCTGATTGTTGTACAACGTCTACTCCAATTTTAGTTTTTTGTTGATTTCCAATAATTTTAAAATCAAGATAGTTATCATGTGGTACATCTTCAATCTTTTCAATTGTCACTCCTTCTATGGTTTCACCTATTAGCCTTTCAAAAGAAAATTTAAGGGCTTTAGAAATTTCTTGTTCATTATCTAGCAGTAAATTGATAGAATTTTTCAAATGTACTACTTCACTTTGAAAGTATGGTTTAACAGGATGAGGATCTATTGGTAATTTTTCTGGTGGATCATTTGGTTGTTTTCCATTAAAATTATCCGCACACCATTTTAAAACTGACCTAATAGTAGGTTTACCTTTACCAAGTTCTCTGAGTTTGTTTTCATTAAATGGGTAGAGAGGATGAGGAGGAGTGTGTTGATATTTTTGATAAAACTCTTGTAACCATGTTTTAACCAAAGCAACAATTTCATCAGAATTGAGATACTTTAAAACTATTGGTTGTCTATCAGCTTTGTCACTTACTAATCTATCAATTACAGCTTCAGCATTTGGTAAATAATTGATTTGATCACGCCATATTTCAGGATACATTGCTAATAGTAATATACCTTTGTCAAGGTTATTATATAAATCCTTGGCTAAATTAGCGATAATTTGCGCTGCTGTAAATCCATTATCTGCAATGTCCGCAATATCTAATTCATCAAAACAAATCACAGGAACTCGATAATCACTGACAATATCTAAAATTTGCCGAACATTATTTAATGCTTGAGTTTCTTTGTCACTGTTGGTAATATTTGGTAATCCCATTATTTTAGCCGTTTCTTCTGGCAATTCTCGCCCTGCAAGCCAATAATTTGCTGCATTAATATGGATTTTGGAAAGTGTCCATATAATTGATTGAATTATGTAAGTATTAGTAATTTCAGGTTTAATTTCCAGTATTTTTCTTGTTATTTGTTCAACTACTTTACCAGAATGTTTCTCTAATAAAGCTGGAAAGATTTTATCAATATATTGTTCAGTTGTATACTTCCATTGCATTCCTTCATTAATTAAAGATGCTGCTATTTCTTGCCATTGCATCACATTAGGTTTAGAAAATGATCTTAAACTAGATGTAACACTTTCTAAAAACTGATTTTGAATTTGATTCAAGTTATCATATCTACTCATGTAGATAAATAAGCTATCTTTTCTTGTTTGTAATTGATGGCGAATTCGGCTAATGATGTGACTTTTACCTAGTCCTTTTTCCGCAGTCATTGTAATCCCTACTGTCTGACGTTGACCTTGATTAATTTTGTCAATTGCATCAAATACAGCATTAGAAGCATGAGCATTAATTGAAGGAACATCAGGAAAACTTTTTCCCCATATTTGCTGAGGTCTAACTACAATATGTCCTGCAAATGGGTTATGAGTCTTAATTAATTCATCAATGCTAGATGTGTTAGTAGTCATAATAATGTAAAGTTGGTGTGTGAAGATTTCAATGAGATTTAAGCTTTCAAAAGTCGAGCGTAACAACGTAAACCATCTAATTCTGTACTGACAGAATCTTCTATTTTGTCTGGTGCGCTATCTTCTACACTCCCTCCTTGAAGTTGGAAAATATCATCTGCTTGCATTTCTAGTAGAAAATCATTAAATTCTGTCCTGTTAACTCGTTCTCCTATTGTTCTCCTAATGCGATAAATAGGTACTAAATTATTAAAGTTGTGTTCATAATTCAACTTGTCATAAACATTCAACGCGACAGACTTAAACTCCTCATAAGAACCAATAACCCCACCCTTAACCGCATCAACTAACGCAACCGGCGCACTTACCGCAACATCAATCTGACCTATCCACCGCAGCAACGCATTAGCAGCCCAAGTACCAACAATAGTCCCCTCAAACTTAAACTCACCACTACGCAAACCCGCACCCAACACTTCTAAACCTATGGGTGACATGAGAGAGTAACCAGTTCGAGAAACATTAACCGCCCCCTGCATTTGCAAATCCTCTAAAATCTCCTTATAGTCGGCCATCTTCTGACCTTTAGCCACTATCCGCTTCGTCAGTAAACCTTTTTTCACTTCTTGTTCACTTGCTCCCAAATCCCACAACGCAAGCAGCAAGCGAGTTTGAGCGTAACCCGCCTGTAATTCCTTTGTTTTTGAACTCATGATGATGTGTGTTAAATAACTAACATTATTATAATAATGATTGTAATTTTTATGTCACCATAATCAAAAAATTGTTTATTTTCTAGATATTCCTTATAAATAGCTCAAACTATCTACACAAAAAGCAATAGAGAATTTACGTAACTTATCAATTTAGCAGTTACCCGATACTGAATATAAAAGTGTTATAATAGTTGTCTAACCGATTTCTCAAAATAGAGGAAAACTAAACATGAAATTTAGAGGTATAAAACGCGGTCAAAACATTGAAATCATAGAACAAATTAATAATATTCCCGATGGAACAGAAATAATAGTAGATTTGAATTTTATTGAAAAGCAAATTTCCGCACCACAATTATCTTTAACAGAAGAGGAAAAATTAGCTAAACTAAATAAATTATTTGGTGTGTGGGAAAATCAACCTGATTTAACCGAAATATTTACAGAAATTGACCAACAACGCCATGCTTATCAATGAAAATGATTTGCAGATTTTAATTGTCTGAATCACCACATCCTGTAAATCCTAAAATCCTGGATATCCAGATTCAGACAAAATATTTAAAGATCCCCGACTTCTTTTTTATCTTCTCAATAAATTATAAATTAATCTCAGAAGTCGGGGATCTAACTCCACAACCTCCTCCCAGCTTTCCCATTTAATCTTTCATGGGTATCATTTAACAAAGTCGGAATATCTAAATTTTCAGGACATTTCGGTAAACAATCTCCGCATTCTGTACAACGATTTCCCTTCATTCCTGGAAACCAATGACCTGCATTTTCAAACATTCCATAACGATATTTACCATAATCATTCATATCATAAGCAACAGCTAAATTTCTTAATCTTAAAACTTCAGGAATATTGATATTTTCAGGACAAGGTAAACAAGCATAACATTGACTACATTTATCAGTTCCTAAAACTTGATCTTGGTGTTTTTCTAAGTTTTTAAAAACTTGTATCTCTTCTATTGTTAACTCATTAATATTATGAGAAACTGCCAAAGGTGCAATTAATTCTTCTGGAGTTGCAGCACCTACGCTTAAAGTAGTAATTCTTGAATCACTCAATAAAAATCTATAATTTAATTCTAAAGGTGTAAATGGTTGACAAAGTTCCTTTAATTTATCTGGTGGTGTATAAAGTCTTCCTCCTTTATCAGCAGGAGAAATAATAAACACACCCATATCTTTGTCTGTCGCTGCTTGAATAGCTAAAGAGTTACGTTGGAAAAAATAATAATAATGAAGATTAACAAATTCAAAAAAACCTGTATTAATTGCTGCCAAAATAATCTCTAAAGCACCATGAGTAGAAAAACCAATATGTTTAACTCTGCCATCATTTACTGCTTCTTGTACAGCTTGCATACAACCGTTTTTAGCTTCTACCCATTCCAGATGTTGTTTAGTATTTAAACCATGAATACCCAAACAATCTAAATAATCTAAATTTAAACGTTTTAAAGATTCATCAATGTATCGACGCATGGAGTCAGCATCAGCACAAGGGGGAATTTTAGAAGTGATATATAATTGATTGCGTGGTACAGACAAACCGCTTTTTATTACTGTACCTAAATACTCCTCGCTTTGACCATAACCCCTAGCGGTTTCTATGTGATTAATTCCCAAAGATAAAGCTTTTTCAATAGTTTTTTGGGCAGTTTCGACGTTAGCTAAATAACGCATTGTCCCCAAAGAAAAAACTGAAAGCTGTAAATTTGTTTTACCAAAACGGCGATATTTCATAAAGTCAGGTGACAGGTGACAGGTGACAGGTGACAGAATAAATATTACTTATTCCCCATTCTTCATTCTTCATTCTAAATTCCCCAGTCCCCAGTCCCCAGTCCCCAGTCCCCAGTCCCCAGTCCCCAGTCCCCTATTTAACTATCACCATTACCAAATCGTTTGATCAAATCTTCAGGACGAAGATTAGAAACAAATTCTCGGAAAGCTTCTTGTTCAGCTTCATCAGCATCACGGTCAACGGGAATAGAAGCATCTGCTACTACTTCTTCCATTACCCAAATCGGTGCATTTGTCCGTAAAGCAATAGCGATCGCATCACTAGGACGGGCATCAATTTCTTTTTTTACCTCGCCTTGCTGTACAATTAAAGCAGCGTAAAATGTATCCTTTTGCAAAGAATGGATAATCACCTTTTCTAAGGTCATATTCCATGCTTCCAAAATATTCACCATCAGGTCATGAGTTAAAGGTCGAGGTGGTTTTTGATGCTCCATAGCACCCATAATTGCCCTTGCTTGATCCTGACCGATATAAATTGGCAAAGCCCGACGATCTGAACTATCTTTCAAGAGTACAATCGGACTGCGGGTTATGGCATCTAATGCTATACCAGCGACTCTCATTTCAATCATTGGCTAACCCTCAAAAATCTTTTAATTGCTTGAGTGCTATGTGGCAAATAATACCCTTGCTTGGGTTGTTCTGGGACAGAAGTAAACATAGAGCTTTTCTTCTTTATAATGGCTTCTATTAAACTGCTATATAAAACCCAGGTAATCTGGACTTTATTTTTTCTGCAATGACTTATGTCAAGCTATCCTCTCCCAAAATAATCATCATCTTAACCAAGTATGCCTTGAGATTGATGTGAATGTGTGAAATTTGATCAACCAAAAAAATTTCCGAAATTATTTTTAAAAGGTTTTACATTTTTGGTCGTAATTATCAGTTGATTTCAGCCAAAATTAAGCAATAAATAGAGTTAGTTTGGCAGAAAAATCATGTTTACAGGATTAATTCAAGGATTAGGTAAAATCAAACCCTTATCGAGCGATTCATGGCAGATTACTTTTATCAGCCATTCGGATGTTATTATGCACGATTTGACTTATGGCGATAGTGTAGCAGTAGACGGCGTATGTCTAACAGTGGAAGAGATTTTAAAAGATGGCTTTATAGCCACCGCTTCACCAGAAACCCTACGTCGTACCACTTTAGCTAGAGAAGAAACCCAAGCCAGATATGTCAACCTAGAAACATCGCTGCGAGTGGGTGGTAAAGTAGGAGGTCATTTTGTCATGGGTCATGTAGACGGCATGGGAGAGTTAGTAGCAGCAGAACAGACAGCGACTTCTTGGGAAATGACCTTTGCTGCACCGGATGCGATCGCTCGCTATATCGTCCCCAAAGGTAGCATCGCCATCAATGGTATTAGCCTCACTGTAGCCACCTATCAACCCGAACACTGTCAGTTTACAGCAGCCGTCATTCCTCTCACCTACTCGGAAACAAACCTAAGTCATTTAGTCCCTGGTAGCTGGGTAAATCTAGAAGCAGATATCCTCGGTAAATACGTTGAAAAATTCATCTCTCCCGGAAAAACCCATCATCAAGAAGACATTTCACCCGCATTCTTAGTAGAACACGGGTATTTATAGGGATGGGGGAATTTAGAATTTAGAATTTAGAATGAAGAATGGGGAATAAGTAATATTTATTCTGTCACCAGTCACCAGTCACCAGTCACCAGTCACCAGTCACCAGTCACCAGTCACTAGTCCCCATCTCCCCATCTCCCCATCTCCCCATCTTCCTACCTAGCCTGTGCTGTGCGTCTGCTGTACAACAAGTTATTGAGTCCAGCTTGTAACTTCACACCAGGGTCAACAGCAACCCAGCCGTTGGCGGTTAGGTGGCGGACTTCAAAGTGCAAGTGAGGACCAGTAGAGTTACCAGTGCTACCAACGCGGCCGATCACAGTTCCTGGTTCTACCCACTGACCGGGACGAACTAGGATTTCTGACATATGCGCGTAAAGAGTTTGTTGGGCAGAACTGTGATTAACGGTGACGGTTAAACCATAACCACCCATCCAATCAGCGGTTTCCACTTGACCTCTAGCCGCTGCTAAAATTGGTGTACCTGTGGGCGCTCCTATATCTGTACCAGCGTGGAAACGGCGATCGCCACTAATAGGATGTATCCGCCAACCAAACAAAGAAGTCACAGGTGCAGCAAAAGACACGGGAAAAGCTACTCCAGAAGCACCACCACGGTAAGCAAAGGCATTACTATAAGGAACTTGTGGTAAAACCGATGCCAGGGCGAAATCATAGGAGACATTACTCGGACGTGGTTCCACATTACCCTCAGCCATTGGTGCAGGTAAAGACCCAAAACTGGGGGCTATGGGTGTAGCACTGACTGTTGTAGTTGACGAAAACTCGCTAGGTTGAGGAATAAACCGATTAGGACGATAAGCGGTTTTTGTAGAACTGCTAGTATTTGCCTGGGGAGTACGCCAACTCTGATTATTATTGACAGCAGCTGCCACCGTCTTCACAACAGTTTGGGTTTGTGGGCTAGACTTAGTGGCTACCTGCGGTGCTTTTGGCGCTTTTTCTAAACTAGCGGTTTCACTTTTTTTGATCCAACTAGGTGCTGATTTTTTGGGAGAATCAGCTACACGGGGAGTATCGGTTGCTTTTTTACCACAAGCACCAGCAGCAATTTCTTTTTTAGAGAAAACAGCTTCACAACCGCTAGAGCGTTCTGTGACAACGACAGAACTGGGTGCTTCATATTTGCCAGTTGCAGTCCCGTTGTATTCTGTGGGATCAATGTAGGTGTTATTGTAATCTTTAGTTTTCCTAGCCGTTGAACTGCCAGCACCGTTAGAGTTATTTGCTGGTTTAGCCACTTCTGCCGGTTTTTCAGGTGCTGAGGGTTTTTCAGCCTGTGATTGTTCTACTTTTGGTTTAGATATTCTCACACGTACTTCCGGTTGAGAATTTTCTACTTTCGGTTTAGAGGTTCTGATGATGACAACGGGTTGAGAATTTTCTACTTTTGGTTGAGATATTCTTGTTGGTTCTGTTGTTTGGGAAACATTTTCCTGATGGAGTTTTTTTCTCAGCCTAACTCGCCGTTCGGCAAAATCTGGTTGTGATGGTACTGCTTCTGCGGCAGGACTATCTTTTTTTGTTGGTTCTGTGACAACTACTGTCGGCTGGGAACTTTCAATAGTCGGAACAATGTTATCTACTGATGATTCCGTTTGAGCAAATACAAAACCACCACTTATAAGGCTAACACTACTCAACCAACCAAGACTCTGGGCTGGTAAGGTAGACGCAAAGCGTCTTTTTGTTAAATCTTGAGTCCGCTTATTCAAGCGTTTATGGGCAGATTTATGGCGCTGCGTCATTTTTTTTCTCAGTTGTGTGTAAATAAGTTTAAAGAGATGAGGCCAACAGAGCATTAAGCGGTCAGTGGTCAGATATTTAATCAGTAATTTTGCAACTAGATCAATATTTTAAGGGCTGATAGCTGACAGCTGATAACTGCGGTAAAAGTTAAACAAAAGTTAAACAGAAGATTGACAGTAACCCAAACTGATTGTACCGGGTTCTACAAAAATTTCTGCTGTTATTAGTTCCTTCTGATCATATTCAGCCATTTTTAAACGGAGATTTCCTTGGGGTGTCACCCCAACTACAGTGCCTAAAAGATTATTTACATAAACCTGATCACCCATGTTTGTAAGTAAATCAAGATAGCGAGACAATAGTATGCTTATTCCTTCGGTGTGAAGACACTCTAGACCGGATTCTATTCCTAGTAAAACGTGAGCAGTGAGCATTTCTACTCCAGAAATCGGTTGCAAATTCTGGGTAGTTTGCCACGATTTTAGGTTAATGCCAGTTTCTGGAACTGGGTTAGACCAGTTAATACCAACACCAATCACTGCTTGAGTAATTTGTCCTTTATGGACTTTGGTTTCCGTTAAAATGCCACCTAGTTTGCGACCACTTAATACTAAATCATTAGGCCATTTTATTCCCACACTTATGCCACACTTTTGTAATTGTGACGCAATTCCCCAAGCACTAGCAAAGGTTAGTTGATAGCTATTGGTAACTTCTAGTTTAGGCTCAGTGGCAACCGAAAGGTATAGACCACCAGTAGGAGATAACCATTGTCGTCCCCATTGTCCTCTTCCTGCGGTCTGTTCTGTAGCAATAACGACACATCCTGGTTTTGATCCTTGCTTGAGCAATTCCCATACTGTTTGATTTGTTGACGGGAGACTGTCAAAAATCTGAAGAGAAAATGGTACATAAGGATGTTTACGCCCTAAGTGCAAGGAATTTTCTAAAATTTGCTGATCAAATCCCACAGTTATTTCCCTAATTCCCGTTGTTCAAGTTAGCATTGATTGGCGGTTTTGAATTTTTGTTTAGGTTTGGTTGAAGATGCACACTTGGCACTGGCACAATTGGGAAGGTCTACCTTACCTGACTTGTAATCTTTTGGGACTTTGGCCTCATGGTTTTTTTACTCAGCAGTTTTGGCCGCGTCTACCGCACGAGTTAACAAAGGTGTTGCAACCAGAGGCTGCTGCTTATCGTTTAAAACAGGTTCATGGTAATACTGTTTTGACTCCCCAAGAGGTTGATGAACATTTAAACCACAGCGATGATGAGTTGGCTTTGGCAGATGGCTTAATCAGTGAAGCACCTTTACAGGCGATTTGGGTGGCTTCTGCTGATTGTACACCTGTGCTGATTGGGGATGTAAAAATCGGACAGGTAGCGGCTCTACACGCTGGTTGGCGGGGTACAGCAGCGAAGATTGTTCCCCAAGCCATTGAGAGAATGCAATCCCAAGGTAGCAAATTGGCAGATTTGCGGATTGCTATGGGTCCGGCTATTGCCGGCGAAGTTTACCAAGTTTCCGTGGAAGTGGCTGCGGAAATCGGAAGCACTATTTTACCACATAATGACCCAGAAAAAATAGTTACTGCTTTACACGATTTGCCTGATTCACCTTTATTACCAGATACAGAACCCGGAAAGGTGCGTTTAGATGTGCGTCGGGTTAATGCTTTGCAGTTGCAACAATTGGGAATTGATGTAGAACAAATTGCGATCGCTCCCTATTGTACCTATCAAACTCCAGAGCATTTCTTTTCTTATCGACGGGAAAGGGAAAAAAAGGTGCAATGGTCAGGAATTGTTAGTTTGTCTTAATTTCCTAATTGCATTGACATTATGTTTGATATGTTACCGTTATATTGAGAATAGATTAATCTTGCTCTTGGATAGATGAGGATTTTAGTAGGGTAGGTAATCCCCACCTGAAAATTTATTAATCTGTTCTTCAAAACCGTGGATATATATTCTTTCTACAGAAAAAATGCGGTACAAAAAAGTTGAAGAAATGCCTACTCAGGTATTTACACCTCTTGTCAAATCTTGTCCCAAAATTTCTATTAAACTTAAGTTCACAATAGCGGTAATTATATCCTTAATAATTATCATGCCTGTGGGAGTATGGAACTTAAATTGCATCCAAGGGAAAGTGTTTAAACAAGAAGCCTATACCCGCAGTAAATTAGTCTTGAATTTTGGAGAAGCCAGCCGAAATTATGTGATTGAAGAATTAGCTCCCGCTGTGGAAAAACATACAAAAACAATGATTTTTGAGGCTCAGTCTAATGCTTTTGCTACACGCAAGATTTTTGAAATATTTAATGAACAATTACCTGATTATATTTATAAACAACCTGCTTTAAATCCCCTTAATTATGCTAATAAAGCAGATAAATTTGAATCAGAAATAATCACCTATTTTCAGAACAATCAAAACGAATCAGAAAAAACTGGATATAAAAAAAATCAAAATACAGAATGGTTTTATGTAGCAAAACCAATTAAAATGGAAACAAGCTGCTTAAAATGTCATGGCAGACCAGAAGATGCACCTCAAGAAATTAGAGATAAATACGGTACAGTTAACGGTTTTAACTGGCCAGTTGGAGACATTATTAGTGCCTTGATAATTTATGTACCTACTAAAGATTTACGCACTAATCAAGCGGTAATGATGCAAGCTTTTATATTTACTTTTATAGGTTTAACAATTGTAATTGTCAGTCTGATATATTTATTATTTGATAAATTAGTAGGCACGAGAATTAATCAGATTTCCCAGGTAATGAATCAAGCCGCTTTAAATCCTGGATATACAGTTAGAATTAATGATCAGGGTAGGGATGAAATAGGAAGAATGGCAAAAATATTTAATAGGATGGCTAATGCTCTTGATGATGCTTATGCAAATTTAGAACACAAAGTATCAGCAAGAACTTTAGAATTAGAACAAACTTTGCAGGAGTTACAAACCACTCAAGCACAATTAATTCAAACCGAAAAAATGTCTAGTTTAGGACAACTTGTAGCGGGTATTGCCCATGAAATTAATAATCCCCTCAGCTTTATTTCTGGCAATATTAATCATGCCGAAATATATACTAAAGATTTATTAAAATTAATAGAACTTTTTAGGCAAATATATCCGCAGACAGATGCCGAGATTCAAGCATATATTCAGAAAATTGACTTGGAATTCGTGACTGAAGATTTGCCAAAGTTGTTGAGTTCAATGAAAATAGGTAGCGATCGCATTGACCAAATAGTGCTAAATTTACGTAACTTCTCCCGTTTAGATCAAGCGGAAATGAAATCTGTTAACCTGCATGAAGGAATTGATAGCACTTTAGTAATTTTGCAACATAGGTTAAAAGCAAATTCAGATCATCCAGAAATTATAGTTATTAAAGAATACGCTGAGTTACCTTTAGTTGAATGCTATCCAGGACAACTGAATCAAGTATTTATGAATTTGCTTAGTAATGCTATAGATGCTCTTGTCTCTCACTGGGAAAATAATTCCATCAAGAATGGAACACAAGCAAATTTTACACCTCAGATTTTGATTAAAACCGAAATAGTAGATTCTGCATCTATCAGGGTAAAGATTGGCGATAATGGAGCAGGGATAACTGAGAAGGTAAGAACACAAATATTCAATCCTTTCTTCACCACAAAACCCATCGGTAAAGGTACAGGCTTAGGATTATCAATTAGTTATAAAATTGTCGTTGAAAAACATAAAGGATCGATTTGGTGTGAATCAGAATTAGGACAGGGAACAGCATTTTGTATTCAAATTCCCGTGAGACAATTATAAAAATAAAGCATAATATAATATTGAACTTATACCATTTCTTTATGAGACTGCGCCGAATTTCCTAACCTTGTCTTTCCTTCTCTGCGTCCTCTGCGTCTCTGCGGTTAGTTTATCTTTAAATTGAGCGCATATTTATACAGAATTGGTATTACCTTTGGAGGTGAAAGTCCCCTGCTTCTACAAGCAGCGGGTTTTGCGTCGAGGTAAAATCCCCGTTGCAAAACTTAATTCTACATTCTACATTCTACATTCTTTTAACTTATCCAATTGTTATATTATTAAAGCAAATGATAGGATTATTTTTAGTTGCGTAGAGGGTCTTAAATGTCTAAAGTAGAAGGCTTTAGGGTCAGAAATTATAGAGTTCTTCGAGATATCACCTTGGGTAAACTGTGGAACACGCAGAACGCCAAGCCATTAGCACCAATGACCGCAGTTATCGGTAAGAATGGTGTAGGAAAAAGTACAATTTTCGATACTTTTGGTTTTCTGGCCGACTGCTTGAAAAATGGAGTAGAAGAAGCTTTTTATGCTCGTGGTCGTGGTGGTTTTGAGAAAATTCGTTCTCAAGGACAAGAGGGCAGTATTGAGTTTGATATCTATTATAAAGAGGATGGTAATGCCCGACCAATTACTTATGAGTTGGCAATAGATATTGATTCATCTGGAAGACCTTATGTAAAAAAGGAGAGACTCAGACAAAGAAGAAAAGGACAAACTAGGGGACAACCTTTTTCTTTTCTTATTCTCAATGAAGGTAGAGGAATTGCATGGAAAGGTGAACAAGAAGGTAAACAAGTTGAAGAAGAAAAAGGTGATTTTGATTTATCCAAATTCATAGAAAAAATCCAAAGAGAAGAAAGCAAAGAAACTGAAGTAGTTGAACTTGATGATAAACGAAAACTAGGAATTGCTACTTTAGGTTCACTCAAGCAACATCCCAGAATTTCTATGTTTAGAAGATTTATTGAAGGATGGTATTTAAGCTATTTTACACCAGATGCTGCCCGCAGTTTACCTCTAGCTGGACCCCAAAAGCATTTGAATATTCATGGAGATAATCTCGGTAATGTAGTTCAGTTTATGGAAAGAGAACATCCAAAAAAATTTCAATCTATACTTGAAAAAATAGCTCACAAAATTCCCGGTGTCAACAAGATTAGTACCTACCCAAGTCCAGATGGAAGACTTCTTTTGTGTTTCAACGACAAAGGGTTTCAAGATCCATTTTATTCCCAACAAATGTCAGACGGCACACTCAAAGTATTCGCCTATCTCCTGATGTTAGAAGACCCATCACCACCACCATTTTTGTGTATTGAAGAACCAGAAAATGGACTTTACCATAAACTTTTAGAAACCCTAGCGCGAGAATTTAGAGAACACGCTACAGGTCACAAGCATGGATCACAAATATTTGTAACAACACATCAACCATATTTTGTAGATGCCCTAGAACCTGAAGAAGTTTGGATATTAGAAAAGGGCGAGGATGGATTTGCTAAAATTAAGCGAGCTAGTGAAGATCCTCTGATTAATAATCTTGTTTCTGAAGGGTTGCCCCTTGGCGGACTTTGGTATAGTGATTACTTGGATGCCAGGTGAATATATGCACTTTGAGATATTAGTTGAGGATATTTCTGGCAAAACTGCTTTGGAAATTATTGTACCCAAAATTATTAACACTGAACAACACACATTTAAGATCCATCCTTACAAAGGTATAGGACATATTCCTCAAGGTTTAAAATCTACTTCTGATGCTAATAAACGAATTTTACTTGATCAGCTACCAAGACTTATTCAAGGCTATGGTAAAACATTTGCTAGTTATCCTGCTGATTATAAGGCTGTCCTCATCATCATTTGCGATCTTGATGACCGCTGTCTGAGTGCTTTTCGGAAACAACTACTTGAACTAGAAAATTCTTGTAATTCCAAGCCAAAAACACAATTTTGCATTGCTATTGAAGAAGGAGAGGCATGGTATTTAGGTGATTTAGCAGCAGTGAAGAAAGCTTATCCGAGCGCCAAACAAGCAGTTTTAAATTCATACACTAATGATGATATCTGTGGTACATGGGAGAAGTTAGCAGATGCAGTATCTTCCGGTGGTTGCCAAAAGTTGTCTAAACTTGGTTATCAGGCAATTGGTAAAGAAAAGGCTGTTTGGGCAGAAAAAATTTCTCCTTTTATGGATATTGAAAATAATCAATCACCAAGCTTTTGTTATTTTCGAGATAAGCTTCGCTACTTCAGTGGTGAATAATATTGCTGTATTTATCCCAAGACTATTTGCAAGTTTAAAACAAACCCTGGTAAAACATCTTCTCCTGATAATTCTTGGGGAAATTCTAATACTTCCACAGATTTACCAAGACGATAAATTTCAACTTGACGCATTTTCCGATTAATTAACCAACCTAATTTAACTCCATTATTTATATACTCCTGCATTTTTGCTTGGGTGTCTTGTAAACTATCACTTGGTGACATTAACTCTAAAACAAAATCTGGTGCGATTGGTGGAAACTTCTCCTGTTCTTCCGGTGTGAGTGCATCCCATCTTTCTTTTTTTATCCAAGCGACATCAGGAGAACGATTTGCACTATTGGGAAGTTTAAAACAGGTGGAAGAATCGAAACAAACTCCTAGTTTAGTTTGACGATTCCAGAACACAAAATCTGCGGAAATTTCAACATTGCGTTTTCCAGTTCCTCCTCCTGTGGGTGACATAATCTGTATTTCTCCTTTTGCATTGCGTTCAAATTTAACTTCAGGATTTTCTCGACAAAGTTGATAAAATTGGTTGTCGGTGAGTTGGATAATGGGGTTGAAGTTGACGGTGATAGCTGTCATAGTAATCTCCTTGGAGATGATATCAACTTTGTTGAAATTATTATAACTTATAGACTAAGTTTGTATGATGTAGTTGTTGAATTTACGAAATTTCACTTTAACGCTTCCTGCAACAATTCCCGATGCAAAAACGCCCCATTTACCAAAGATTGGATTTTCTCAAATGATAAAGACTCACCATTTTGATAAAAATCCAACCAAGTTTTACTAATTGAATTTACATCATCTGGTATATTTGCTAAATCCCATCCAGGTATAGATAAATCTTCCATCAAACGGTTTATTTTGGGATCATAACTTAAAGCAAAACAACGACAACCTTCACTAGCTGCCATAATTAAACTATGTAATCTCATACCAATTACCATATTTACACCCCGAAACGCACCTTTTAAAAGTTGGGGATCTTCTAAACAAAGAATTTGACTCTTATCTGTTAATTGCAGTTGAATTTTTTCGGCAATTTCTAAATCTTCGCTCTTCTGAAATGGTAAAATTAAAATGTATGCTTGAGTAGCTGTTTGTAAATCAACCAAAGCACGAGTTAAATTGGTTAACCGAGTTTCTGTAAGTTGAGGATGATTTCGGAGAGTAACTGCAATTCTGGGTTTTGGTAAATCGGCTAATTCTGCTACTGGCTTGGATTCTAACGCCCAAACCGGGTCAGGTGCAAGGATATGTGGTATATTCCAATCTGATAATAAAGCAGAACTATTGCGATCGCGCACACTAACTTTCACACAACCTGCAAAATTCTGCCTTGCTAACCAACGAGTTTGCGGACGCAATAAAGGACCTATTCCCTGTCCCCAAGCTATCGTTTTCAAACCCATAACTTGAGCGATCGCCATTAATCCGCCATAATAAAAAGGGCTAATGGTACTAGTCACATCCTGTATTAAACTCCCACCACCCCAGATGAACCCATCACAGGAACGCAAAGCCTTAATTACCTGTAAAAGCGCCATGCGGTTGTAACTCTCCACACCATAACGCCGATGAGTTTCTTCAGGATTTCCAGAAAGTACCACAGGGGTAACATCAGGTGGTAACATTTGCAGAAGTGTGGCTAACAAAGCTTCATCACCACCATTACCCTTACCGTAATACCCAGATAATAAAACTCGCATCTTCCCCATTTTAGATTTTAAATTTTGAATTAATTATGCACGCACTTTCAATTCCTACCTGGATAATTCATGTTTCTAGTGTCATTGAATGGATAGCCGCTATTTGGTTAATCTGGAGATACGGTGAACTGACAAAAAACCCTAGTTGGTGGGGATTATCCTTTGCTATGTTACCAGCTTTAATCAGTGCAATGTGTGCTTGCACCTGGCATTATTTCGACAACTCCGAATCTCTAGAATGGTTAGTCACTCTCCAAGCTACCATGACATTATTGGGTAATTTTACCCTTTGGGCGGCAGCAGTGTGGATTTGGCGTTCTACCAAGTCTGCAACCACCGTTGAGACAAAAACTATCAAATCAGAGCAATGATATCAAAAGAAACCCTATTTGCCCTTTCTCTATTTCCCTATTTGGGTTTCTTGTGGTTTATCAGCCGCAGTCCACAAATGCCACGTTTCGCCCTATATGGATTTTACGGCACATTGGTATTTGTCGGTGTTACCATCCCCGCCGGAATTTATGCCAAAGTGCATTATGGAGAACAATTAGCCAATATAGACTGGTTACATGGCGGTGCAGAAGTCTTTTTAACCCTTTCTAATATCCTCTTAGTATTAGGTTTTCGTCAAGCAGTCCAAGAATTACGGGATAAGGAATAGGGAGATGGGGAGAATAATATATTACTCCTGCCTTTTGCCTCTTGCCTTCTGTTCCCTGTTCCCTGTTCCCTGTTCCCTTCTTTCCCAATTACCAATTACCAATTATGGAAGTAATACCAGCAATTGATTTACTAGAAGGTCGTTGTGTACGACTATATAAAGGAGATTACGCACAATCGCAAGTATACAGCGAAAATCCCGTTGAAGTTGCGAAAATGTGGGCAGATCAAGGTGCGACGAGATTACACTTAGTTGATTTGGACGGAGCAAAAGCGGGTAAAATTGTTAATTTAGCAGCCATTGAAGCCATTAGTAATGCAGTTTCAGTACCTATTGAAGTTGGTGGAGGTTTGCGCGATCGCTCTAGTGTTGCACAATTATTTAATCTCGGTGTACAATGGGCAATTCTCGGAACTGTCGCCGTAGAACAACCCCAACTAGTCCAAGAACTCTGTCAAGAATTTCCCCAACAGATTATAGTTGGCATAGATGCTCGTAACGGTTTAGTTGCTACTCGCGGTTGGTTAGAAACCTCAGAAGTTTTAGCTACCCAACTCGCTACCCAAATGCAAGAATTAGGTGCAGCAGCCATCATTTACACCGATATCAACCGTGATGGTACACTACAAGGACCCAATTTAGACGCATTACGGGAACTCGCGTCTGCAATTTCTATACCTGTTATTGCTTCTGGTGGTGTGAGTTCTGTCACCGATTTGTTAAGTTTATTATGTTTAGAACCCCAAGGCGTGACAGGTGTAATTGTTGGTAAAGCCTTATATACTGGAGATATTCTTCTCAAAGAAGCATTGCGAGCAATTGGACTAGGACGCATTCAAGATATACCACCCAATCTCGATTTTTCTAGTTTCGCTTGAATTGCTGAAATCAATTACACATTATTAATTTCTGGAATGATTTATCTTTCTGGTGTAGATAAAACCGTCACTAATTTTACAGATAAATCCGATGTCTAACCAAGAACCAAACTCTAACCAAAATTCCCAAAAAGCGCAAACAAACAACAACGCCAAAAAGAAAAGAAAACAACCACCTTTAGGATTTGGAAAACCGAAAACAGAATAAATCAATACAGGATGATGATAGGAGTAGGGGCGAAGCATTCGGGCGATAAATTGTCGGTTTTTCCCCATGTAGGGGCGAAGTTTTTTCCCATGTAAGGGCGAAGCATTCGGGCGATAAATTATCGGTTTTCCCCAAGTTTATCTTCCGAATGCTTCGCCCCTACGATGCTGGTTATTTATTTTTTACTTGACTTTTGGCCTGTTCCAAGGCTATTTCTTTAATAGCCTGATAGGAATTAACATTTGCAGTTCCTTCAATTGCTTTAACAGCCAAATCCTGAACTTGTTTAAGTGCAGATTCTAATTGTTTAGAGAGGTTTTGCAATCGCGTTTCCTGATTATTAATAGTTTGTTCTAAAGACTGCAATCTCTGTTCATAAAAACGTTTTTGTCCTTCCACTTCTTTAGCATATAAATCTGATTTTACTTTAGCTTGATAAGTTGCAATACCTTTACCTTCTTCCGTGGCTTTTTTAATTGCAGCTTCTTTTTCTTTCGGGAAAACTTCTACTTTATTTTTTAATTCTTCAAATTGTTTTTCTCGTTCAGAAATTGCTTTTTCTCTTTCAGCCCACTGTTTTGCAGTTTGTTGTTGCAGTTCTTCCAATTCTTTATATAATAACTTCTCCTGTTGTGCATATTCATCACTGGCTAATTTTCGCTGAAGTTCTAAATCATATTTATATTCAGACGCATCCCGTTGTCTAGTTCTATTTAAATTATCATTGCGTTCTTTAATTGTCCTTTGATGTTCTTCCTGTTCTTTTGTCCAAGCATTTCTCAGTTCTAATATTTCTTGGGATAAAACCTCATAGCGTTCGTTATATTCCTCCTGATAAGTTTTAGCGTTATCATCATAAGATTGAATGAGGGTATCTAAAATGTTTTCGGAAATTTCTAAATTATGCAGTTGGGATAATTGTTGAATTTCATTGGTTACAGATTCACCAATTTCTGCCAATTTAGAAGCTTTTGTACTTAACTGTTCTGATAATTCATTAGCTGCACTACCAAATCCTAGCTGAATTTTAACCAAGCTTTCAATAGTATTATTCATTTTTTGTTGAATACTTGTAGGCTGACTCATAGCTATTTTAGGTTCTGATTTAGGTTCTGATTTGGGTTCTGATTTAACTTCTGCTTTGGGTTTTTCTTTAGGTACAGATGGAGTTTCTTTTTGCGCTTGTTCAAGTTCTGATTTCAGTGTTGCTTGTTCTTTTACTAACTCTTCATAAGCTTGGAGAATTTCGGCTTTTGTGCTTTTTGCATTGGGTTTTTTAGCTGACATAATTAACCTTTGAAAGACTTCAAAATATCTATTTTTTCAATTGGGTATAGCAAAATCTACTTAGAATTGGAACTATCAAAAGCTCTCATTGCCAAATCTTGTGCTTGTTTGAGTGCGGTTTGTAATTGCGTCGAAATACCTTCAATTTGTTCAAGTTGCTTCTGAATTGTTTCTTCTAGAGATTGAATTTTTGCTTCATAACTTTGTTTATTAGATTCCCATTCTTTATCAAATAAATCAGCTTCAACTTTAGCTTTTTGGCTAGTTTCTTTAATTGCATCTTCCCTAGCTTTTTTCACAGCTTCTTCCATTTCAGTAGGAAAGGTGGCTACTTTTTGCTGATATTCAATAAATAAATTCTGACTTTCCGTGATAATTTTCTCTCGTTCCGTCCAATCTTTATCTTTCTGCTGAGTATTTTCTTGTATTTCTAATTCTAATTGGCGTTTTTTTGCTTGATAAGCATCTGTATTCAGTTTACGATTAGTTTCTAATTTATATTGATATTCTTCCTGTTCCTGTTGACGTTCTTTTGCTAATAATTCATTGTAAATTTGCAATTTCTCTTCAAAGTCTGTCTGCTCTTTTTGCCATTCTTTGCGTCTTTGAGCCAGTTCTTTTTCTAATGCTTCTCGTGTATTATTAGTATCTTGTTCTAAAATTCTTAACTTTTCTTGATGTTCTTGAGTAAAAATATCTAACGTATCTGCGACAATTCTAATTTGCTGTAATTCTTGTAGCCGTGTCGTTTCAATTTCTATTGCTTTATTCAGTTCATCTAATTTAGAGTTCTCCTTAGCTAACTTTTCTGAAAGTGCATTAACAATACTACCAAACTCTAACTGTAAATCAGCTAACCCTTTAACAATACTGTCAACTGTATAGGTAGAAGCAGCATCCAAAATTTCTTGGTTTTTAAATTTTTCTGCTTCCTCTTGTTTAGTGGCTATTTTTGATTCTAGTGTTTTCCTTTCTGCGCGAATTTGTTGAAATGCTTGCACTAGTTGTTGTTTACTTTCTTTAATTGTACCTGTGGTCATATTTCAACTCCTGGAAATAGTTAATGATTAAATGAGTAGTCAGATATACCCGATAGACACAAATTAGCCTTTAAATCTGCGGTTTTAATGCAGTATAAATATTGAGCCAATAGCTGTATAGTTTATACTCAAGAGTTTTGGAGGTCAAGTTTGCTTTGCAAAGAGTAGATATTAGTATATTTGTACTATACTTAACTAATTTGTGATTGTCAAGACAAAATATCCCTGAATCAGAATAAATATCGATAGTTGTTGAAAATACTTGTTCACTCGTAGTAAATGTGATTTATAATATATTCAATTTGTTATATTCAATACAATTTGTTTAACATCGATCCCCTGAAATCAATGTGAATGCAGCTTGGTTCAGACATTATTCAGTACAAGTACAGTCTCCAAATATTGTGTCATCAATGTATACCACCGAATTAACTAAGTATTCCGCTAAATCGGATATAGGACAAACTAGCCGCATTTTAGTAGTAGAAGATGAAGAACTGATCCGGGAAATGCTATCTGTATCGCTGGAAGAAGAAGGTTATGAGGTCATCACGGCTATTGATGGTCGAGCAGCTGTAGACCAACTCAAAAATTGCGAATCCAATTCAGGGGAATCGTCTTTTGATTTGGTAGTCTTAGATTTGATGCTACCGCAAATCAATGGACTGGATATTTGCCGAATAATACGTCATCAAGGTAACTCAGTTCCGATTTTGATGCTTAGTGCCAAAGGTAGTGAAACTGACCGAGTGCTGGGTTTAGAAGTAGGTGCAGATGACTACCTAACGAAACCATTTAGTATGCGGGAAATGGTGGCTAGGTGTCGCGCCTTGCTCCGTCGTCAACGTTTAATTAATTTGCCATCTGTCCCCGTACTTAAGTATAAAGATATTACTTTAAATCCTCAAGAATGCCGTGTGTTGGTGCGAGGAAAAGAGGTAAATTTATCACCAAAAGAATTCCGCTTACTGGAACTGTTTATGAGTTATGCTCGTCGGGTATGGTCACGGGAGCAATTGCTAGATCAGGTTTGGGGACCAGATTTTGTTGGTGATAGCAAAACTGTCGATGTTCATATCCGTTGGTTACGGGAAAAATTAGAGCAAGACCCCAGCCACCCAGAATATATTGTGACTGTGAGAGGTTTTGGTTATAGATTTGGTTAACTGGTGCATATAGTTGTTAGTTTGGAGTAATTACATCACAACTAACGACTTAAATGTTATTATTGGGATTTATTCTGGGTTTATCCGTCGGACTGAGTTTTTGGCTTTGGCAACAGTTTCAAATCAACAGCTATTTGGAGCGGGTTGTCCAACCTTTAAAATTCCGTTCTGATAAAATAGGACTACCTCTACTTCCTCGCTTACGTCAGGAAATCTCAGATGTTAAGCAACAACAACAAGACTTTCAGCTGTCCTTAGATACCTACAAGGAATTACTAGATTTTGCCCCGTTGGGATATTTGCAAGTAGACGAGGAAAATCAATTATTATGGTGTAATCAGCAAGCTAGGAAAATATTGGATCTGCAAAGGTGGCAATCAGGACAGGTGCGCTTATTGTTAGAGTTGGTAAGGTCTTATGAACTTGATCAGTTAATTGAACAAACTCGTGATTGGCAAAAACCCCAAATCAGAGAATGGATTTTTCACCCTTCCCGTGAAAATGCTAAAGCCATGTTAGAATTACAACCTTTGGCTTTAAAAGCTACCAGTTTGCCTTTACCGGGAGGACAAGTAGGAGTATTCTTAGAAAATCGCCAACCATTGCTAGATTTGAATCAGCAACGCGATCGCTCTTTTTCTGATCTCGCGCATGAACTCAGAACACCTCTAACCTCTATTCGTTTAGTCGCAGAAACGCTACAATCCCGTTTAGATCCACCCTTAGATCGTTGGGTAAAGCGGTTAATGCAGGAAGTTGATCGGCTGATTAATTTGGTGCAAAGCTGGTTGGAATTGACACAGATGGAAACTAACTCCACCATGCAATTACATCCAGAAGTGATGGATTTGCGATCGCTCATTACATCAGTTAAAGAAACATTAGAACCATTAGCACAACATCAGCATCTAAGTATTTCTTATTCTGGTCCAGAACGCATCAGCATCCAAGCTGATCAATCCCGAATGTACCAGGTATTTGTTAATTTATTAGATAATTGTATCAAATACAGTCTTCCTTATAGCAGTATTCACATTGAAGTTAAGGTCATTTCTGTTAGTGACTTGACTATAGGCTATGGCCAATCTCAACTATTGGAAATTAATATCATAGATTCTGGTAGTGGTTTTGACCCCACAGATTTACCTCATGTGTTTGAGCGATTTTACCGAGGAGACAAAGCCAGACACCACGAGTCACGTTCTGAGGGTAGTGAAACAACTGCAATTACTGGTAGTGGGCTGGGTTTAGCCATCGTTCAACAAATAATTATAGCCCATGGTGGAGTAATCAAGGCCATGAACCATCCTGAAACTGGTGGCGCTTGGATACAAATTCACCTCCCTGAAGCTATTGCAAACCCGTTAAGTTAAGACTATAGTTAAAAAAATATAAAATTTTGAGATTAAAAGTGTGAAAGCTGGTTTTCATTATCCCAACTCTGAAAAACCCGAACCTGAACGCAATATTAGACGTTTAGAACGTGATGTATTGCGTATGGGAGCTTTAGTAGAACAATCATTCCGTCTCAGCCACCAAGCGTTATTTGCCCGTGATTTAACAGCAGCTGAGGAACTACCCAGATTAGATAAAAAGATTGATCGCTTTTATAGACAAATAGAGTCTGAATGTACATCAATCATGACACTTCAAGCCCCTACTGCTCAAGAATTGCGCTGTTTAAGTTCTTTTATGCAGTTAGTACGAGACTTAGAGCGTATTGGAGATTATGCCAAGGATTTAGCGGAAATTGCCATTAAAATCTTTCCTTACCCACCTCATGCTTCTTTACCAGAAATTGCGCTGATGTCACATCATGCCCAAGCAATGTTAGCAACTAGCTTGGTGGCTTTGGCCGATTTGGATGAAGTCAGTGGTCGGCGTATGAAATTTTTAGATGATACTGTAGATAATGCTTATGATACTTTATACCAAATTTTAGCATATCAGCGGGATGTTCCAGGCATAATTGAGCCAATTCTACTTTTAACCTTAGCAATTCGATGTTTAGAACGAATGGCAGATCACGCTACTAATATTGGTCAACGAGTTGCATATATTGTCACAGGCCAACGCTAGTATCAGTTAGCAGTTATTAGTCTGTTTATTGTATACTTTGGGCTGATAACTGTTGCTTTTTGCCAACTTGAACAACAAATAAGTTAAATAACATACATTTCACTAAAAGCTTACCTGTTCTTAAACTTTCAGGATTAGAGTAGTGAGAGATAGGTAAAAATATTTTCTATCTGAATAGATATTAACCCTTACTTTACCAAGTAAACAAGTTAAATACTTCTTTTGTAGTTGCTTAACATTGATTGACATCACAGGTGGTTATTTCCGAATCTTCTGCATTTATAAGTTGTTATAGGGATAATATTTGATTTATGAAACGATACGTAGGGTGCGTCAGATACAACAAATCTGTTTATTGATAAAATTTATGCAGTCTGACGCACCCTACAAATACTTAGATTAATAATAAGTCCTAAATAATTCTTAGTTGTTTTAATTAGGAAACAACATCTAAATTACCAACATTGTTGTTTTTTATGGATGAGAATAATTAGGAATTACATCACAAAAATATTTATACAAATTATACAAACCTTCGACTATAAAATTCCCCCCGTAACTTTATAAGTTGGTATAGCTACATGATCCAAGCTATCAACAACAACCAAATTTCCTACACATCTAAAATCTAAAAATGACGTTTTCTACAACTGAAACCCTAATATCCCCAGCAAACAAAAACTTAAGCCAACACTTATGTACTCGTCGGTCAATAATTCCAGTCAGAAATGATGTACTGTGGCGGATTGATAGAGGCATAGTTCGTACCTTGACTTGGACTGAAGAAGGTACATATATCACATTAGGCTATTGGGGTTCAGGAGATATAGTTGGCTATCCTTTGTCAAATATCAAACCTTACCAAATTGAATGCTTGACAAGTGTGGAAACAACAATGATACCGCCTCATCTCTGGCATGAAGATATCAAGGCTTTGTTATGTCATATCCAACAAGCGGAAGAACTTTTAAGCATATTACATCAAAAACCCACTTCACTAAAACTGTGGCAATTTTTAGTGTGGTTAAGTGAAAAATTTGGTCGTGATTTAGAACAGGGTCGATTAATTGATTTAAATGTTACTCATCAGGATATATCAGAGGTACTGAACACGACTAGAGTCACGGTTACACGCCTTTTACAAAAATTTGAAGAAGAAGGGAAAATATTACGCCATAAACGCAGTATCGTTCTGAACTTACCTCCCAGATTAAGAGGGATTTAAGACAAAAATTAAAAAAATTAAAATAGGGGGTTGTGTTAATCGGCATAAATCATGTATAGTGATTACTGAGAATTTTATGTGTAAATTCCCTGAATAATAAAGGGAACTTATCATAACCTTAGAATTTTTTAGGTGTGAGTGAGAGAGTAAAAAACATGACAAAACAACTTTGGAATGTTCTGAAAGTTAGTCCAGCTATTGCAGCTACTTTGCTGTCTGCTAACAGTGTATTAGCAAATGAAGTTAGCCAAGAACAAGCAACCAGCGTTGCTAGTCTGTCCCAAGAAGCTAATAGCATCGGTCAAGTAACATCCGTTTCTCAATTTTCTGACGTGCAACCCACTGACTGGGCGTTCCAAGCTTTGCAGTCTTTAGTTGAGCGTTACGGTTGTATTGCTGGTTATCCTAACGGTACATACCGTGGTAATCGTGCTATGACCCGGTATGAATTTGCAGCTGGTTTGAATGCTTGCTTGGACCGTGTTAATGAATTGATTGCTACAGCAACCGCTGACATGGCAACCAAAGAAGATTTGGCTACCTTGCAGCGTTTGCAAGAAGAATTTTCTGCTGAATTAGCAACTCTGCGTGGTCGTGTTGATGCTTTAGAAGCGCGTACCTCTGAGTTAGAAGCTAATCAATTTTCCACCACCACCAAGTTGAAAGGTGAGGCTATTTTCAGCGTGTCTCAGGCTTTTGGTGGTAATCAAGTAGGTGGTTTAGACGTAGATACAAACACCACTTTCTCTGACCGGGTACGTTTGACCTTAGAAAGCAGCTTCACTGGTAAGGATATGCTGCAAACCCGGTTGAATGCAGGTAACATCGTCCAAAATAACTCTAGTGTTGCTACTGGTGGTACAGGAACTAACATGACTCGTTTGGGTTATGACGTTGGTACTGTTGCTGCTGCTGATAACAGTGTTAGTATCGACAAAGTTAACTACGCTTTCAACCTGAGTGACAAAATCCGCGTCAAGATTGATGCTGTTGGTGGTGAGTTGAATGAAAACGTTAACGTTTTCAACCCTGATTTCAGAAGCAGTGGTTCAGGTGCGCTCTCTCGTTATGGACGTTTCAGCCCTATCTATCGCCTAGCTAAAGATGGTGCAGGTATTACAGTTAACGTCAGTCCTAGTGATAAATTGACCTTGAGTGCAGCTTATTATGCCACAGGTAGGGATGATGCTGCTGATCCATCTGCTGGAGAAGGTTTATTTGATGGTAGTAACACTATTTTCGGTCAGATAGCATTTAAGCCCAGTAAATCTTTCAACGTAGGTTTAGCCTACGCTCGGTCTTATCAGACTACTGGTGAGACCTTAAACTTATTTGGTGGCACTGGAAGCAACTTTGCTAATAACCCAGGATCAGCAGCTGCTGTAACTGCTTTTGGCACTGCTGCTACTGGTGTTGAATCCAACAACTACGGTTTACAATTAAGCTTCAACCCTAATAAAAAAATCACATTGGGTGGTTGGTTAGGTTATACAAATGCCAATACTGTAGGTGGTACTGCCGCCAGTGGAGACTTCTTTTACTGGGCTGCAACACTTGGTGTGAAGGACTTTGGTAGAGAAGGTAATACTTTAGGTTTGATCTTCGGTCAACCACCTAAATTTACAGGCGGTGAATTGGCTGGTACAAACGTGGCTGGAGAACCCGATACTTCTTATCATATAGAAGGTCTGTACAAGATGAAGATTTCTGACAACATTCTTCTCACACCTGGTTTGTTGGTAATCTTGAATCCTAATCACAACGATGCCAACAGTACCATTTATGTAGGTACTTTGCGTACTACCTTCAGCTTCTAAGTTAAGTGATGAGTTAGTTGCATAGTAGGCGTTTCATCAATCCTACAAATTTAAACCCGCCCAAGGGCGGGTTTTTGTTTGGGAAATTGTCAGAATCAGGATTTCCAGGATTAAAGGATGAACAGGATTGAAACTAGGGTTTTCTCACCTGTTGCCAATTTATTACCAATTACCCATAGGACTTACCTAAACTAAGCTAGGGTTTTTACAGATTTAATTCCCTGGCTGCATTTTTGAATTAATAACCAACGATCAGAATCTTTATCTAATGCTGGCTTGAGACGGAAATTAAACACTTCTTCCCATACATCTATCCCGTACTGATTAACAAAATTAGCTTCTAACATTTTGAATTGTTGCCAGTTGCGATCGCTAATTGCATTCAGCATAGGAACAATAGTAGTGATAGGAACTTGAGTAGCTGTTTCACTCATTTGGGTAATCCTCAAAAATACATATTATGGACAGGGGTTCATCCTCTGTGTCGATAATCTCGACTAATCGTTTACCTTTGCTTTTAGCAAGTATTTTACAACGCTCTTCGGTTGCGGCCGCTGACCAAAATAATGTATTTACTCATCTTTTTTATCCTCTTGGTAACTGGGAAACTGAGTCTCACCCTGAAAAATACAGTCAAATTTAAGAATTTTAGATTTTTTCTCGTTCCCATACTCTGTATGGGAATGAATTACAGAAGGCTCTGCCTTCTATTAAATCAGAGTCAGAGCCTCTATGATGGCATTCCCAGTCGGAGACTGGGAACGAGATATACTTATCAACTGACAACTGACAATTGAAGAAACTATCCCAGTCAACCCACGTCATCACACCTATCACATATCATTGGGAAAATCATATATGAGTAGTCTTATGCGTTGGCAATCTAAAACTGCTGCACTGATGGCAATAGCTATTACTACAGGTGCTGTCACTCCTTTATTTACCTTTACTCCTGCTCAAGCACAATTCAATCTTAATCAATCTCGCACAGTTACTATTCCGGCAAATGTTACCTTACCTGTTACTTATGAAAAAGAGAAAGTAATTGTTAATCCTGGAGAAAGATTACCCCTAACTTTGAGAATAGCTAACGATATTATCGACAGCAACAGAAATGTTTTAATTCCTGCTAGAACTGAAGTTGTGGGAGAGTTAGAACCAGTTAACTTGGATAGTGGTTATTACAATGACAATAAGAAACAAGGTGTGCGCTTTGTAGCCAGAGAATTAGTGTTTAGTTCTGGAAGACGGCAACAGATTAGTGCTAATTCTCGCACTATCTCTGAAACCGAAAGAATTTCCCAGGGAACTGATACAGGAAGGGTATTAACAGATGCGGCCATTGGTGCTGGTGCTGCTACTGTGATTTCACTACTGACGGGTAACAAAAAAATTGAAGTTTTAGAACCTGTTGGTGGTGCTGCTGCTGGTGCTTTAGCCAGTATACTGTTACGAAAAAAACAAGCTGATGTCTTCGTTCTGCGACCAGAGGATGATTTAGATATCACACTTTTGTCCAATTTGGTGCTTTCCCGTTAATAGACTTAACTGAATTGAAGTCGTGACTTTTATTACAAATATTTGTTCTTAGATCCCCAACTTCGGTAAGAGGTAGGGGATTTATTACTTTAGAAGTAGGGTATCTATTGCTTCATAAGCTTAAACTGTTCTTGAACTGGAGAAAGAAGACTACAGGTGAAACTATATACAAAATATAAAAAACATAGGAACTGTTTAATGTCAAAATTGTCTAGGTAGTTAACAGAGTAGTTAACAAAAAGAACAAATAATTTTTACAGGAGTAAAATCAATGTTTACTTTAAATCGCTTGCAATCAAAAACAGCCCTATTTATGGCTTTAAGTGTCACAGTCGGTACTGTAGCACCTTTAATGACATCTGCGCCAACCTTAGCACAAACGGGTTTTTCTGATGTTTCATCTAACTACTGGGCATCACAATTTATTCAACAATTATCACAACGGGGTGTAATAGCGGGATTTCCTGATGGTACATTTCGTCCAGAAGAACCGGTGACACGCGCTCAGTTTGCCGCGATGATTAACAAAGCTTTTAGTAAATCTGCACAACGGCAACCAATCAATTTTAACGACGTACCCAGTAATTATTGGGCATTCAGCGCCATTAGACAAGCTTACACCATTGGGTTTTTATCGGGATATCCTGGTAATGTTTTTAGACCGAATCAAGCTATTCCCCGTGAACAGGTTTTAGTTTCTTTGGCTAACGGTTTGGAATATGCTGCTATGAGTAATACTGAAAGCACTCTCCAATATTACAACGATTCTGGCAGTATCTCCGGCTATGCCCGTAGTCCCATAGCTGCGGCTACTGAGAGAAGAATTGTAGTTAACTATCCGAATGTTAGGTTTCTCAATCCCAGTGTTACTGCTACTAGAGCGCAGGTAGCGGCTTTTATTTACCAAGCTTTGGTGAGTTCTAATCAAGCTGCTGCAATTAATTCACCTTATATTGTGGCTCTGCAAACTACTCCACCACCAGTTACAACTGTAACTATTCCCCAAGGAACTATGATTCCTGTGAAGTATGAAAAGGCAGAAAAAATTCTGGTGACAAAAGATGAAACTGCACCTTTAATTTTGACAACATCACAAAATGTGATTACCCAAGATGGTACAGTGGTTATTCCTGCTGGTAGTCAAGTGATTGGTAATCTCAGACCGGCTACAAATGGTTCTCAATTTGTGGCTGAAAAATTAGTTTTAACCAATGGGCAAGAATATAATATTAGTGCTACTTCTGGTGTGATTACTAAAGTTGAGACTGTGAGAAAAGGGACTAGCACTAGTTCAATTATCAGAAATACTGTTTTGGGTGCAGCGGCAGCGGCAGCGGTATCTGCGGTGACAGGCGATCGCGCTATTGCGACAGAAGAAGTTCTGGGAGG
This sequence comes from Anabaena sp. UHCC 0451, assembly GCF_034931405.1. Lineage (NCBI taxonomy): Bacteria > Bacillati > Cyanobacteriota > Cyanophyceae > Nostocales > Nostocaceae > Anabaena > Anabaena sp. UHCC 0451. Next base: position 126,926 of record NZ_JAYGHA010000003.1, read on the forward strand.
TGCTGGTATTGGGGCGCTGATTGGTCTTTTCTTTGGTAGAAATAGTGTTGATTTAATTGCCATTGAACCTAACACAGATTTAGAAATGACAATCAATCAAAACCTGTTAATTTCTCTGCAATAGTGATTGGGGATTGGGGACTGGGGATTGGGTAAGAGTTTTTCCCCATTACCAGTTACTCTTGAACTTCAGGCAACCAAATAATAAAAGTAGTTCCTGTGGGATTTAGATCCCCGACTTCTTGGAGAAGTCGGGGATCTTGTTGTTGAGATGCAGGGCTGAAGACTTCTATTTCTCCCTGCATTTGTGCTATCAATTGTTTAGCGATCGCAATTCCCAAACCTGTACCGGGGATTTCTGTTTGTGCTTGTACACCACGGTAATGTCTTTCTCCCAAATGTTCTAAATCTTCCGCTGGAATACCAGGACCTGTATCACTAATAGCAATGCCTTGAAAATTAGCTTTTTTCTGCCCTGCTTGAATCCAAATTTTCCCACCGGCCGGAGTATATTTTAAAGCATTATCAATAATATTACTCAAAACTTCTGTTAATGCTTTCATATTAGCTCTTGCCAATGGTAAGTTTTCAGGAATATCTGCGATTAATTGCAGATTACGTTCTTGGGCAATAGCTTGAGCAGATATTAATAATGGTACTAATAAATCTGTTAAGTCGCAATCAGCAACATTTTCCCCTGTTCCTGGCAATAATAGCAGTGGTTTGGCTGCTTTCTGCACAGATGCTTCGACAATCACCGGAGATTCTGGTAAGGGAATGGGTGTTAAATCTGCATCTGTTAAATCTATAACTTGATCAAACTGTTGTAATAATTCTTTGAGGCGATCGCTCTCCCGCACTATACTAGTCGCTACACTTTGATTAGGATCGGTTGGTCGCAATCGCTTCAACAGCAGTTTACCAAAAGTACGAATAGCCGTCAAAGGGTTACGAAACTGGTGCAAAAGATTATCGAGTAAATCCCGTTGTTGTTCTTGAAAAATTTGCTGTTGATGTAGCTGCTGCTGTAACCAAGCCCGACGCTGATCTAAAATACAAGCGATCGCTAGAGTTTTAGCTATGCGCTGAATTTCGCTCTCTTCTGATTCGTTCCAGGTTCTATCTTCCCTTCCTGTCACCAATAACCCCATCATTAAACCTTCATAAATCAGAGGTAAAACAATTTGATTCCCACTGAAGATATATTCATCTTCTAAATTGGGTTGGGTTGTGGTATTTTTGTTTCCAGACTCCTGAGATGGAGAAGCAGATGTTGATCCTGCTGTCAATAACTTTCCCCGTTGATCTGGCAGAGCCAAAATATGACCAAATTTGATTTGTTTGTTGACTGTACCCTGATTTAACTGCTCTCCATGCTTTAATCTTGCCGTTTCTGGGTAAACCACCACAGGAATCAATTGCGCCTCACCTGTGGGGCTGTCTACTAATTCTTGCGTTAAATAAACAACACTCAAAGACGCTCCCAGTCCTTGAGTTAACAGCGATATTTGCTCTCGACACAGAGCAATAAAATCAGAACTGGCAGACATTAACATTTTTTAGCTCTTGCTCAGGATTGTGGATTAGCAGGGAAGCCCTAACAGGGAATAGAGAATAGAAGACATTATTCTAGCTTTTTAATCAAAGAAATAATCATAAGACTGTTATTTGATTTTTTAGTTTTTTAAATATACGTAGGTAGGATTATGCCTGACAAAATTCTTCTCTGGTCAGCATGATTAGCCCGATAATATTGATTATACAGGGGTTTGCCAAAACTGAATGCTGACTACTTGCTGTCCAAAAATACGGAATTAGGGCATTAGTCTGAAATGCTGATTCAAGCTAGTGAACTACCGACACTGACCTGACGGTACAGTGTGGGCTTCCTGCCCAACAGAAAGCACAGTAGTAGATTTCTTGCGTCCTCTATTACTGCGACTTACTTCTGGGCGACAGGCTTTATCCCCCGTTCCAGAGGTCATAATTCGTAGTCCCTCATTTCTGAGGTTTATCGCTGCATTAATATCTCTGTCATGTTTGGTCTGGCACTTCTTACAAGTCCAAAATCTTATATCCAGTGGCAAACTTCCCACTTGATTAAGGCATACATGACAAGTTTTTGATGACGGGAAAAATCTATCAACTTCTTGATAAATCTTACCTTCGTTTTCTGCCTTGTATTTTAGCATGGTACAAAATATTCCCCAGCCAACTTGTTGAATAGATTTAGCCAGACAGTGATTTTGCATCATGCCTTTAACATTAAGATTTTCCACCACAATAACTTGGTTTTCGTTAACTATCCTACGAGATAGTTTATGGAGAAAATCTTCTCTACAATTAGTTATCTTTCTATGGACTCTAGCAACTTTCTTTCTAGCTTTATTTCGGTTGTGTGAATTGCCTCCATGTTTTTCTCCCTCGCTGTCGCTTTGGTCGAAAAACCGTCGTTAATTCACGCGCCATTCATGAGGACACTTGCGTGGGCGGCTCTGCCGACTTGAGCAAAGTGTCCGTCCCACGCTGCCCTTCGGGTCAGTCGTGGGGCTTCTGTCGGTTAAGCTAATTTTGTTGACTATTTCCAATTTTCTAGTTATTTATACTGTACTGAATTTGCTATCTGGCTACTGATAATTTCTCTAAAGTGCAAATAGATGACTTTAGTTGTATCAAAAGGTTAAAACCCATTGATTTTTTCAAGTAGAACTTATATAATTACGACGGGTTTTGTAGCTATGACTACAATCTTATAGCTTGAAAGAGGAGGACAATAGGTTGGCAAGGAGACGTAAACGGAAAAGTCGTCGTCGTCAAGAAGGACGACGGATTTTAGAACACGTGCCTCAATACAGCATCGAAAGTGGCGAAGATAAACCTGTGACAGCAGCGAGAAAATTCATTCAAGCTGAAGGTATCTTGCCTCCTGCATTGCTACTTGTAAAACGGAATGAACATACAACAGACCGTTATTTCTGGGCGGAAAAAGGTCTGTTTGGCGCTCAATACGTAGAAGAAAATCATTTCTTGTTTCCCAGTCTGAGAGTGTTAGAACCTCCTGCTGCTCAAGAATTAGTGGCTGTGGCTAGTCGTTAACATCTAAAATTGTGATTTTTTACGGATTGAATGTGACTTCTTACTTCTGACTCTGACATTAATTAACTGGCAAAATTAAGCAGTTTATGCAAAAATTTAAATTTTTTTAAGTTTGTAGCTGAACCGCCAGTAGAGCTTACCCAAATTAGAGCATCAACTATTTTGCTGTAAAAGGCTGCAATGGTTTGATATCTAGTCTGCTCATATAGCAGGGAGTAGCAACAAAATCAAGCACATAAAAAAAGCGTATTGCTTCGACCACTCTGGCTTAAACTGCCAAATTTTTCTGTCAGCGGATTTAAATAATGCCGATGACAGAAATAGTCAGCAAAACTGCCAACATTAGATTTGTTTTGCCTCCTCCCTACTGTTCCTTTCCTCAAAAGTCATACCTAATTATCTGTGAATTTGCGCTCAACAAAGCTTATTTTCATCCAGAAAAGGTATTCAGTCAGAAGTTTGTATTTAATCATCAGGACGTGATTCCTTGAACGTTGGATTAACACCCAAAGTTCAATCAACCATCTTTAACTGTAGCGCCCTCTGTAACTCAGCGAGTTCATCTCGATGGGCAATAACAGTAATTATACTTGAGAAGTGTTGTTCATTTTGAATTGCTTCCATTTTGAGTGACACTTTCTCAATTCTTCCAGCTTTTTGCCAATAAAATATACCACTCAAGGGTGATAAAAGAACTAAAGCCAGCAAAAATGGACTTTGACTAGAAATAAGCTGAGATAAAACCAGAGATAGACAAGCAAAACCAACAGCTGCTAAAACAGTCAAAAAGATAGCTAGAAACCAGCTAGGTCTGACAAAACCTTCAAAGATGACTTGATTCTGTTCTTGATCTACAGATGTAACGCGGTAAGATCGGGAGCGAAAATAATCTTTTAGTTGGGTCATTAAACTAGCTTCATCTTGCTCAGATACTAATTTCGCTTTTTCTATGCGGTCTTTAGTAGAAGCGCGAATAAAGAAAAACAAACCAACTGATAACAACAATGTTAGCAGGAAAGTAGATGGCACTATAGCAGTATCCATAATGAATTGTTATTTTTTGACTTGATCTGACTTATTCATTATCAATTATTCTGGAAGTGAAGGGAACAGGTGACAGGTGACAGGTGACAGTATAAATTGAGTAATTACCCATTACCAATTACCAATTAGCCAATATATTTAATTTTTAGTTTTATGACGCAAAATTTTGAAACCCCATCCTCTAATCTTCGGGTAATTGCCCAAAATTTTCGCCTAGCTGGTTGGATTAGTTTCTGGATTCAACTGGTTCTAGGCGTAATCTCTGGGATAATAGTTTTATTATTTGCCATATTTAGTCAAAGAGCCGGTAGTCCCAACAACAATCCTGGAACTGGATTTGGTGTATTTCTGGCTATTTGTGGGCTAGTTGTTTTAGGTGTGGGAATGTACTTAGCCTATCGTTACACCAGAATTGGTAAACAACTGGAATCCTCCAATCCTACCAATCGTCCCCGTAAACTAGAAAGCGTGCAAATATTAAGATTGGGACTATGGGTGAATTTGGGAGGAATACTAGTAACGCTGTTGGGAGCGCAGGCCATTGTTGGTACACTCGTAGCTAGGTCTATATCTCCACAAGCCGCAACAACCCAACTTTTTGACCCCACTCGGATTATTAGCGGTTTAGATATGCTAGTAGTTCAGGCTAATACAAATACTATTTCAGCGCATTTTGCAGGGCTTGTAGCTTCACTGTTTCTGCTAAATCGCATTACCAAGTGATAATTGCGTGAAGAAATGATATAACAACTTAGAACCCGACCAAGAACAAGCAAAAAATGCTAGATATTAAACAAATAAGAGAAAATCCCCAACTCGTACAAGACAAGTTGAACAGTCGTAGTGGTAAATACGATATTCAGCCTATATTAGATTTAAGCCAAAAACAACGGGAACTAGAATTAAAACGCAACGAATTACAAGCCCGTAGTAATGAAATTGGTAAACTGGTTGGACAAAAGGTAAAATCTGGTGTTAATCCTCAAGATCCAGAAATACAAGCCTTAAAGGAAGAAGGAAACAGCCTCAAAATCACATTAAACGAATTAGAACCCCAGGAAAAAGAATTAAAAGCCCAAATTCAAGAATTACTCTTAGCACTTCCTAACCTTCCTAGTGATTCTACTCCCATCGGTGCAAGTGAAGATGATAACCCAGAAGTGAGAAGATGGGGAGATGAATATAAACCGGAAAACCCGAATATTTTACCTCATTGGGAAATTGGCGAAAAATTGGGAATTTTGAACTTTGAAAGAGCGGTTAAAATCGCCCAAAGTCGGTTTGTCAGTCTTATAGGTGCTGGTGCAGCTTTAGAAAGAGCATTAATTCAATTTATGCTTTCTAAACATATTGAAAATGGCTATATTGAAATTAGTCCACCGTTGTTAGTAAATACAGATTCTTTAACGGGAACTGGACAATTACCTAAGTTTGCAGAGGAAAGTTTTAAATGTGCAGATGATGAATTGTGGTTAATTCCTACTGCGGAAGTTCCGGTTACAAATTTTTATCGGGGGGAAATTATCAACGCAGAAGAATTACCAATTTATCACTGTGCTTATACTCCTTGTTTTCGTCGGGAAGCGGGAAGTTATGGACGGGATATGCGGGGTTTAATTCGATTGCATCAATTCAATAAAGTGGAGTTGGTGAAGTTAGTAAAACCGGAAGATTCTTTTGAGGAATTAGAGAAGTTAGTTGCTAGTGCAGAGTCAATTTTACAGGGTTTAAAATTGCCTTATCGAGTGATTAATTTATGTACTGCTGATTTAGGTTTTGGGGCAACAAAGACCTATGATTTAGAGGTTTGGTTGCCATCTTCAGGGAAGTATCGAGAGATTTCTAGTTGTTCTAATTGTGTTGATTTTCAAGCCAGAAGAGCGGATATTCGGTTTAAGGAAGCTGGTAAGAAAGGGACGCAATTTGTACATACTTTAAATGGTTCTGGTTTAGCTGTGGGAAGGACGATGGCGGCTATTTTGGAGAATTATCAGCAAGCTGATGGAACGATTAAAGTACCGGAGGTTTTGCAGGTTTATTTGGGTAGGGAGGTTTTGTAGTTTAGGGTTTTTGTAGAGGCGTTTTTGGGGTGCGTCTCTACATGGTTTAAAAACATATAATGGTAAACCTTAAAATGTTAAAAAGGACACTTATCAAACCAACGTGGTGTCTGCTCTTTAGTATTCAAAAAGTAGTGCATTATATTTTTAGCAGTATCATATGTTTTTATTAGAGGCTTAGATAATATTACATTCCAAATCGATTTGTCATCATACCCTCCAAAATTCCTATCGCTTGTTTTTATATGAATGATACGATCTCGAATTTTTTTCAGGTTATTGAAATCTTGCCATATTTTTGTTCCCTTGGGACTTTGAACCTGAAAAACAACAGGAATAACTTCTCCTAATTTAGTGTCTAAGCTTAGATACCTTTCAATTTGCTCTTTATTATAATGCTGAGTACCTTTGCTATCTACAACTTCATAAATATAGTCATCCGGCAATTCTTCATTTACAAATGATTCCAAGCAAGTATATGCAAAAACTATTGATGCCATCATTTGTTCATAGAATTCAAATACATCACTGTCTGGTAAATGACCAACCCTCTTGTTTAAAACGCATTTATTAATCAATTGTTCAGCTTGTAAATAATAGATGTGTGATAAATTTAGAAATAAAGCAGTAGTATTAGGAATCGTGAGGCCAAAACTTTCTTCCCCATAAGAAAGTATTCCAAATTCCACCTCTGCACCTACAGTAGACATGAGGTTTGATGAATCAGGATGAACAAATGGAATGGTAGCTAATGTCAAATTATTTATACGCCAATCCATTTTATTGATGTGTTCTGGAGTCTGTTCGCTCATAAATTTACTAACCTATTTATCTACTTGTTGTTAATGTAGCATTAGTTAGGATAAATTACTACACAGTGTGATCGCTCATCTCGTAGGGTGCGTTAATAAAATGTAATGTACTGTTAAGTAAAAAAATAAAATAATTGTTAAACATTGATATTAGTATAAATGATGTTTCATATAATTGGTCTGTAACAAAAACTTAGTATTAATACCAGGAGATTTGATATGTTAAGCGTGTATAATTTTGATTACAGTTTACTACCAATACAAATAATTGATTTTGAAAAATACAATTTTGATCAATTTATAAAAAATCTAGACTTGAGTTTCAGATATGAACCTATTTTATTAATTTTTGGGATGATTATTTATCCTATGATAGCTATTCTGGTGATTTCAAAGATTTTTCGTTCTCCTAAGATTACCTATTTTAAAAATATAATTATTCTAATTTACAGTATATTTATTGTTTACTCATTACCTTTTCATATAGTAGATATTCACAATGAATATTTAGCGGAAAAGAAACAAGAATCTATAAGATTAGAAAATGAACAGAAGGAAATTGTGCGTATAAATAGCAACTCCGAACTTTTGCATATTTATAGAGGGTATGAAGATATGAGAAAACTAATTTGTCTAGACTATTATTATAGAGAAAATGATGGTTGTAAAAAACAAGAAGAAAAATGTAAAAATATAAAATATATGTTTAAAGATTCTGTAAAACCTGAAGATGTGGAGTTATTAGAAAAGATGAAAGCTGGATGCAGTTATAATGGATGGTTTTGAAATTTAGTTAATGAAATATAATGCACCATTTTTTATTAAAATTTAACTGTCAGAATCAGGATAACCAGGATTAAAGGATTAACAGGATAATATTTGATTTTGATATTCTGGGATATTGAAATTATCGCAACTTCTGAAAATGTAGATGAATATTAAAAAACCATCCTGTACATCCTCAAATCCTGGACATCTTGATTCAGACAAAATGCAACTTCTGAAAATAAATAATTTTTTGACTTTTGAATTTTGACTTTTGACTTCCCGAAGGGTGTCCTGATTCAGACAAAAAATGATATACTAAAATATAGTGATTCGAGCGACATAGCTAAATCAAATAATATGTTAACCCTGAATTACCCGCATATTGAAAAAACCGAAGATCAACCAGCAAGATTACAGCGTATTCCGCGTATTAGAGTAGCACAAATTGTTATGGACTATATTGCTTATGGTTGGTCTGTGGAAGAAATGTGTCATCAACATCCTTATTTAACTCATGCTGAAGCTCATGCTACTATGGGTTATTACTTTGACCACCAAGAAGAAATTGACCAAGAAATTAGAGAAGAATGGGAACAAGTACAACAAAGCAAAAATGAATTAGTATCATCTCCATTTTACAGCAGAATGAAAGCTAAAGGACTGTTGTAAATGACCATTGCTTTATATATGGATGTTCATGTACCTCAATCTATTACATCACAATTGCGTCGTCGGGGTGTGGATGTATTAACTGCTTTTGATGATGAAACCCAAGAACTTCCTGATAATAAATTATTAGAAAGAGTGACTGAACTACAACGAGTCCTATTTACTCAAGATATTCGTTTTCGAGTTTTAGCTCAAACTTGGCAAAAAGAAGAAAAACAGTTTTCAGGATTAATTTTTGGACATCAACTAGGTGGTACAATTGGTCAATTTGTGCAAGATTTAGAATTTATTGCTAAAGCTTCAGAGATTGATGAATGGATGAATGTTGTTGAATATATTCCTTTCAAATAATATTGCTCTTAGGGTGCGTTAATCAACTTTATTTAATGCACCGTTTTCTATTAAAATTTAACTGTCTGAATCAGGATAACCAGGATTAAAGGATTAACAGGATAATATTTGATATTGATATTTTGGAAGATTAAATTTAGTGCAATTTCTGAAAATGTAGATGAATATAAAAAACATCCTGTACATCCTGATTCCGAAAATATTTTAGTTACAATCAAAGCATAAGCAACTGATAAAAGAGAGGCATTTTAATTATGACATTAACATGGGATGAACTGGTATTTCAATCACCATACTTAGCAGTGAAAAAAGCCAAGGAATTGCTAAAGGAGGGAAAAATGGCAGAAGTTGATCAGATTTTAGAGAGTTTAGCAGAGTCAATGGGAAGATCAGAAAAAAGAGCAGTTATTAGTCAATTAACTCGATTAATGCTACATATAATTAAATGGAAATGTCAGCCAGAAAAACGCAGTGCTAGTTGGGTTATTTCTATTCGTTCAGCAAGGAGAGAAATTGCTGATAGTCAAGAAGAAATGCCTAGTCTTAATCGAGAGTTTTTAGAGTCTATTTGGGATAAATGTTTTACATCTGCTAAACAAGATGCTAGGGATGAAATGGGTAAAAAGCCAGAAATTACTGCTTTAACTTGGGAGAATGTATTTAAAGAGAATTACACAATTTGGGAGGATGAAAAATAGATGTAATTAATAATAAATTTCTATTTATCCACATTTGTTATCTTTAAATTCAGGATATCCAGGATTAAAGGTTCAACAGGATTATATTTGATTTTGATATTCTGGAATATTTGAATTATCGTAATTTCTCAGGGTGTATATTACTTTTAATAAAACATCCTGTACATCCTGATTCAGACAATTAAAACAAATATTCAGCGTCCAGTGCTATAAATGACCGAAAGCTAAAACCCTTATATATCAAATTGTTTAAATGGCTCAGGTCAGAATTGAACTGACGACCCCAGGCTTATGAGTCCCGTACTCTAACCAACTGAGCTACTGAGCCGTGTTGTTTTATCAACTTCTATTAAGATAGCATACAAATTTAGCGATCGCAATTCCCAAAACAAAATTTTTTTCCCAAAATAAAAGAGGGAGTCAAACTCCCTCCAACAAACAAGGCAATTACTGAATTAACAGACAGCAAAGTATTTACAGGCGTGCCTGTGTCCGTGATGGCAGGAAAGCAATGGGGTTAATTGCTCCTTTACCTGCTGGATGAAGTTCAAAATGGGTGTGGGGACCAGTGCTAAAGCCAGTGCTACCCATAGCAGCAATTGTCTGTCCTTGTTCCACTTCTTGTCCTACTTGCACCAAAACTCGGCTGTTGTGAGCATAGCGGGTCATGCTGCCATCATGATGGCGGATTTCAACTAAAATGCCATAACCGCCGTTATTCCAACCTGCTCTTTCCACCCTACCTGGTGCTGCGGCGTAAATTGGTGTACCAACGCCATTAGCGATATCAATACCTCTGTGCATTCTACCCCAGCGCCAGCCATAGCCAGATGTAAGCGTACCTTTTGCTGGCCAAATATAAGCTGTAGATGAAGATGGAGGATTTGTATTCTGATCAACAGCTTTAGGTAGATATATATCTACTGCGGCCAAAGGTGGCAATGCTGGAGACACCTTAGTTCCCCGCAATTTACCCAAGGAGTCGGTAGAGTTTGCACCAGCAGAAGGAACTGTTAACCTAATACCGGATGAACTACGAGAAGAATTACCTGACAAACGTATTTGATTTGACAGGAATTGTGGGTTAATTGGCTCGTCATTGGTGGGTCGAGCCGCCTGCAATAAGGGCTTAACAGGTTGTTCTCTGTAGCTATTAGGCACTAGGGGCTTAGGTACAGAAATTGCCACTGCATTCAGTTGAGCATTAACCTGAGAAGTTGTCTCATTATTATTTGCTTTCTCGACAACAATCGGAACTGCTGAATTATCAGTTGAATTCACTGTTTGTGCAGTTACACCAGACTGTTGAGAGCGGTATTTCTCGCGTAGTCTATCAATTTCGGCTTGCAAGCTGCGGATACGCTCAGTACCCTTAGTTTTAGAAACCTTTTGAGGTGTTGAGGATGTTTGTGTTCTCGTAGCACTGCTGATGAGTGAAGTCTCACCACTCCCTATATAAGAGTTAGGGGAAGTAAATTCAACTTCTGGATTTTGCAGCTGATTATTCTGAGCTACTGGTACGGGTATGGTAATGCTATTGCTAAGAGCAGGAGTATTGACTTTAACCCGATTCTTCTGAGCCACTGGGATGGGAATGGCAACACTATTATTGTTGCTCATTGATGATTGTGAAGCCAGAGGTAGATTGGCATCTAAATCAGGTGGCATCAGAGCAGAACTAGCAACTGTGGTACTTCTGCTAGGCTGAACGCTAGGCTGAACGCTAGGCTGAACAAAAGTAGGACGAATTGCTATAGTTGACTGGTTGATACTAATACGCCCTGCTCCATCAGAAGGAATAACCAGTTTTTGACTGATTTGCAGCTGATTGGGATCATTGAGATTATTAGCTTTGACCAGTTCTGAGATAGAAGTACCGTAATTAGTAGCAATCTCAGCTAATGTGTCTCCGGGTTTAACCTCGTAGGTTGTTGTCACTGATTGAGAGACAACTTGGGGAGCGGCTGGTGCAGTTGTAACTACTTTCGGCGCTGGAGTTTTGGTCAGTTTCTCCTGTTTTAACCGGGATATTAGGCTGGTTGGCTGAGTATCGGTGAAATCTTCCGCCTGTTCTGCCAAATTTTTATTAACTATAGTGGTTGGTTTTGCTGCCTCAATACCACTTAGTGATGAATTATTGGTCTCCTCAGACCGCAACTCCGCCAGACTATTTCTTAAACGGCTCGACTTTTCCTGCAAGCGGGTAATAGCAAATTCTTGCTGCGCTTTCAGTTGGGCATCAACATCATTGCTGACTGTGTTTGCTGCTTCAACAATTACGACAGAGGGTTGAGAGCCAGCAACACCCTGATTTTGAGAAAATTGTTGTTCTGTTTCAAACCGTTGTTTTCTGGTTTGTAATTGTGATTGAACTAAATTACTATTCAATCCCTGTTCTGCTTGCGGTTGCAAGTAAACAGCTTTTTGATCAGCTGCTGATGTGGAAATTTGGACAGCCATTTCTTTGGCTGCAACTGGCCATTTAGCTTCAAGCCCAGGCACTTGCGAAACTGCTGTTGGTTCCACGACAATGACAGGATTTTCAGGCACGCTCGCTGAAGAGACGGCTTGGGACTCCAGCTTTGTGGCCGTAAATTTTATCTCAGTGTCAGAAACAGCAGAAATCGTTGAGGCTGCTTTTTGACTGCCAACAGGAGCCGCAGCTTGGGCTTGATCGCTTTGTCGAGTCACCAAAAGGCTGGTTGCGCCCATTGAGATTGCCAAGCCAATCATCGCGGCTTGAGTTCCCGCCCGGCGGTTTGCTTTGTGGTTAGTTTCCTTTGACTGCTCGACCGGGACACTATCGTTGTTGGGAGTATTATTCAACACAACCTTTACTCTCTTTTTCAATGCTCGTTTCAAAGACGACCTCCTATGATCACGCTTCGCTTAACTGACCTTGATTTTATTAGTTTGGATATTAATCCATGATTGAGATCACATCAAACGATATATCAAGATCACATTCACCAGAGATACTTAGGCAAGATTAACCTGCTTCTCTGATTTAGACAAGTTCTTACTTGTTAGTAAACCTTAAAATTTTTCCGTTGATTTGTCTGTTATCACTCCTCACAAAACTCAGGATTGTTCGTTCTTGTTAGTTTTCGTGCTGCTCTTGCTGTTCAGGGGGTGGACTAGACACATAAGATAGCTTTGCTGAGTCCAATATTGCTGTTAGCATTTGCGCTGCTGCGACTTCTGAAAAAAAACGATGTTCCTGCTGTAGATATTTTCTAAGTTTTTTTATCCAATCCGTCTTATCAACTGGAGACTTTACGCTTTTTATTCCCTAAAAAACAACCGTACAAATTTGCAGTGAGCTTTTCTGTTGTTGATTGTGTTTTAGGTTACAAATAGCCAAGAGGCTTGGCAGTAGATGCTTTTGCTGATTTTATCTCTCGGATGGATAAATTTTCAATTCACTAAAATCTATCATTGACAATTGGCATGAATTCAAAGTTACTATACAAATTTCTTATATGAGCCTTCGCTAACTAACTAGAATTTTTTGTTAGGTATCAAATTCCTGGAATTTCCGGCGGTCACTTACGTTTTATTACGGAAAAGATAACCAAAGTAAATTTGTAATTTCCAGAACCAATAAGTCTTTCTACCTAAAAATAAGTGAACTATTGTAAATAGCCTAACTGTCGTCGGGATTCAAACAAGCTAATGGCCACACTTACGGATAAATTCAGGCTACGAACTCCGGGTTCGTGCATGGGAATGTAGAGAGTGGAGTCACAGGTACTGAGAACATTTGCTGGTAAACCAGTAGTTTCGCTGCCAAACAATAACCAATCATCGGCTTGAAACTGGTAATTGATATAGTTAAAACTGCCACGGACGCTAAAACCTAACAATCTACCGCCACGCTGCTGATGAATGATTTGAAACGCTTCTGGGGATTCGTGATAGTGCAGTTTGACATAAGGCCAGTAGTCTAAACCTGCTCTTTTGAGATAGCGATCGCTAATTTCAAATCCTAATGGACCGACCAAATGCAATTCTGTTCCTGTAGCGGCACAAGTACGAGCAATATTGCCTGTATTTGGGGGAATTTGCGGGTTAACTAAGACTACCTGGGGCATATTACCATGAAAAATTCAAAATTAAAAAAACTATAGCAGTCAGCAGTCAGCTTTTGAAAACTCTTGTCTGACAAAGATTCTAGAATTTAAGATTGTCCTAATTTTTCTGATGACGGCTATTAGTATGAAAATGGGCAAATATACGGACTGATAAGGATCTCAGACAAAATCAACCCTATGACAGATGGAGTTAACCTATAGGTTTTGTTAATAGGCATTAACTACTACAAAGAGATTAGATTTTTAAAACTAAGGGATTGGGGATTGGGGACTGGGGACTGGGGATTGGGGATTGGGGATTGGGGATTGGGGATTGGGAATACATAGAAAGTTATTCTCCCTTGCTCCCTTGCTCCCCTGTTCCCCTGCTCCGTTTCCTGTTTACTGTCACCTGTCACCTATCCCCTTTAAATTAAGCCACGAGGGCTAGTAACTGAATCAAAGTATCTATCTAAATCTACTCATATCTGATTAAATAGAAAGCTATCATTAAGATATGAGTAAGTTTAAAGACTCATCTCTAACATCAACAAAAATTTCTCGGTTAATACATAGCTGACTTGGGATATTATTAATTAATGTATACATTAAACTACTATCACTTTACTTATAGTATCATAAGTTTTGAAGCTCAGACTTGATAGCTAAGAAAGTAGTGAAATACCCCGAAATACAGGAGAGGTAAAATCATTGCTACTAGGATTTAAAACCGAGTTAAAGTTAAATCGAATTCAACGGATAAACATAGTAAAACACTGTGGAGTAGCCCGTCATGCCTGGAATTGGGGATTATCTCTAACTAAACAGATATTAGACCATAACCAAGAGCATCCTGATGAGAAAATAAAATTTCCTACAGCAATAGATTTACATAAATGGTTAGTAGCATTAGTCAAACCTGAAAATAAATGGTATTATGAATGTTCCAAATCAGCACCCCAAGAAGCACTCAGAAATTTAAGAAAATCCTGGGATAGATGGTTTCAAAAAATCTCAGGAGTACCTCTTTTTAAAAAGAAAGGAAAACATGATAGTTTTACCTTGGAAGGAACAGTAAAAATAGTAGGTAATAACAAACTTCAAGTTCCCAAAATAGGGATATTAAAGACTTATGAAAGATTACCTCAAGTTCAACCAAAGTCAGTCACCATCAGTCGCCAAGCCGATAGATGGTTTATTAGTTTTAAAATAGAAGTAGAACCAAAAACATCAACTTTAGATAATGTTGTGGGTGTAGATTTAGGTGTGAAAAACCTAGCAACATTATCAACAGGTGAAGTAATTACAGGTGCTAAATCTTATAAAAAGTATGAATATAAACTAAGGAGATTACAATGGTTAAACAGACATAAAATAATAGATTCAAGTAATTGGAAAAAAGCTCAAATACCGATTGCTAGGTTACATAGAAAGATAGCTAATCTTAGAAAAGATACATTACATAAATTAACTACACTATTAGCCAAAAACCACGGTGTGATAGTGATAGAGAATTTGAATGTATCAGGGATGTTAGCTAATCATAAACTAGCCAAGGCAATTTCTGATATGGGGTTTTATGAATTTAGAAGACAATTAGAGTACAAATGTCAACTGTACGGCTCAAGATTAGTAATAGTTGATAGATGGTTTCCTAGTTCTAAAACCTGCTCTCATTGTAGTGTAAAAAAAGAAAATCTATCATTGAGTGAAAGAGTGTTTAAGTGTGATAGTTGTGGATTTGAATGCGACAGGGATTTAAACGCAGCTATTAATCTGAGCCAGTGCGGTCTTGGGGTCTCCCCAAGTAGAGAAGGCAGTGCGTTGGACGGGTTTCCCGGCTTGTAGCAACTGCCGTCAACTGGCGTCTCAAAAGCTGTCAGTTAGACAGTGTTAGCCTGTGGACTGAGTAGTGCCGACACTTTCAGGGTGAAACAGGAAGTAAACGACACTCAAGAATCAGCCTGTCAGTAGATAGGTAGATTTGAGTAGGTTTTATATAGCGGAAGAACATATTTTGTTTTCTAGTTCCTGTTCCCGTTCTTGGGTAGCAATAATCGCCTGTTTAATGACTTGCTGGGTATCCACGCCAACTTTGTGTAGTTGTAACCACTGTTGAGCTTCGTTACCTTCGCGGAGAATTTTCTGTAAGGGGGAAAGGAAACAACTGAAACCTTTTTGTTTGGCTATGCCCCAAACTTCTTGATACATTTGGGCAATCCAATCTCTGGCGAGGATGGTACTGCCATCTTGCCAATGTTGTAACTGGGCATCAAGACTGGCTGTGGCCGCTGCCATTTCATTTTTTGCAGTTAAGGTAATTAGTTCTGCGGGTGAGAAGCTGCTTTGGGTTAAGGGGTCGATGTGGGGATTGTTAATGATTTGTAACAGCCGTGCTTCTAACAGGGCGGTAATTGCTAATAAGGAAATAGGATCGGTGACTAAATCGCAAATTCGCAGTTCTAGACGATTAAGATCATAAGGACGGCGATCGCCATTTGGTCGTACTGATGTCCACAAATGCCGGATATTTTGCATTGTTCCGGCTTTTATCTGTGCTTCTACCCATTGAATATGATGGGCATGACTGGTAAATAAGGGTACATGACTGGGGGTTTGGGGAAAGAGTCCCCAACGGGTAGAATGATAACCTGTAGCTTGACTATTTAAAAATGGTGATGAGGCGCTTAGGGAAAGAAATAAAGGAGCTTCTAGGCGAATAATTCGACAGGCACGCATTAATATTTCTGGATCGCTGATGCCAATATTAATATGTACGCTGGCAGTAACTACTTTTGTACCGTAGTTTTGCTCAATGTAGTCATGATAGGGGTTGGTGGGGTCAGAACGGTAAAAGCGATCGCTGCCACCCAAGGACAGGGTACTGCCTGGTATTAATGTATAATTGTCTAATTGCTGCAAATATTTACGCAACTGTTGCCGGGGACGCAATAAGCCACACAGTTGATTTTCGTAATTTGTCGATGGGTTAGTTATGTATTCTACATTGCGGCTATCAGGCTCACGCATAAATCCCTGCAAATCCGCAACGATTTGGTCGGAGAGACCAACAATTTCACCTTGAGGTGTGCCAGTATAAATCTCAATCTCAAAGCCTTTTGTTAAGACCACTTTATTTTGCTCCTTGGCTCTCCTAATTTGGATAAATTGTATCAAATTTAACGTTTTTTTGCATGATGGCGGTTATGTTCAAAACTGCTAAGAAACTTAGCTGGATTGACCGAGGGATTATACGGAAAATTTTTATATAATTAATACTTAATGTCATTAAGCTATTGAGGAAAGCACACTGTGAGCGCGTTCAGCAAACAAATGAGAAATCTGCTTCAAAGCCTTGTCGGTTATGAAGTAGAGCGAATTGGCCGCAAATCTTTCGCTGTGATTAACCAGCAATGTAAGACAGATGCGTGGTTTTCATATCAGGCTCAGATTAAGTCGATTATTGAGAAATATAAAATTGATCTTGTTATTGATGTTGGTGCTAATAAAGGTCAGTTTGCTCGCAATTTAAGGTCTTTGTACCAAGGAGAAATTATTTCATTCGAGCCGGTCTCATCTGTCTTTGCAGAATTGGCCGCAGTTTCCTCTTCTGACCCCAATTGGCATATTCACAAATTTGCATTAGGAAGTCAGAACTCTAATCAAACAATTAATATTTCTCAGCAAACAGTTTTTAGTTCTCTGCTCAAGGTAAATGACTATTGTGTGGAACATTTTGGAAGTGGAACACTAGGAATGAAGGAAGAAGTTGTTGCTGTCCGCAGACTCGATACACTAATACATGAAATTGCCCCCGATTTTGAAAACAAACGTATTTTTATCAAAATGGACACACAAGGCTATGATCAAGAAGTTTTCAATGGCTTGGGAAATATACTTAATCAAGTGGTGCTGCTTCAGTCGGAACTGTCTCTAATTCCTATATATGAAGGAATGCCTCACTGGACGGAAAGTATCTCTAATTATGAAAAAAATGGGTTTGGAATTGTGGGAATGTTTCCTGTGAATTGGGATTCAGAAAGGATAATTGAATACGACTGTTTATTGATCAGAATATAGCCAATTACTTTTGGTGTCAGTCTCAACAAATTCTGAAACTAATATTGTGGCTACAGATTATTTGACAGCCTAGTACCGCTTTGCGGAAGTCAAAAGTCAAAAGTCAAAAATAATAGGTCGTCAGTTTTTTAGCGATTGAGAATGGTTGGTTTATTTACGCCGTGCTGTACTAGATTATATAAGGGAATTTCTTTGTTTAATAATTGCTTCTCGTGCAGAATTGATAGTTTCCTCTGACAAATCACATAATGATGTTAAAGAAATTTTACCTTCATTGAGTAGAGATTCTAGCCAATTTGAGGCCGGTTCTAAAATTCGCTTACCGCTGCGGATTTGAATGTTTAACTTATCTTGGTTGGCATCAAAAATAACAAAAAGGGAGATGGTTTTCCAAAAAATTGTAGCCCCTGTTGTCAGTTTAAAAGCGGTGACAACTTTTCCCTGTTCTGGTAGATGAAATGTCAAGCCTGAATCTTGAATAATTTGCTGTATTTGTTCTAGTGATATGGAGGATATATCAATATTTGTCTGTTTGAATTTTACAAAGGTTGATAAATCAGGTAATTTGATAGTGACATCATTTAAAGATTCAGTTTTTACGGTAAGTTTATCCTCTAAATAATTATTAATTGCGTAAACTTGAACCGTATAAGGTGGCTGGGGTACAGTTCCTTTTTCATGAAATGAACGCCCTTCAGCAGTGACTATAATTTTTGATTCTACAGCTAATGTTTGTAATGACTGAAGAGTTGAAATTGTACTTTTGATAAAAACAGAATCAAGACCAAGTATAGAAGCTAATTCATCTGCGGTAGGCGGCAGTTCAAATTCAATACCAGCCCGAATAATAAACTCTTCGAGTACGTTAAATTGCCGGGGTTCTTTAATTGTTAATTCTACAGTATTTTGAGATAAACTATAACGAAATTTACGGGCAGCAAGAACTGAGAAACCAGGATTTTCCGTTTCAATTTCTTTGGCAGCATTTTTGAGATTTTCATCAATATTTTGATTAGCAGAAGCAGGAAACATCAATAAAACCTCCATGACGATTAACAATATTTGCCACTTCCGAATACATCCCACCAACTGTACCCGGTTTACTGGTAAATAAATCGTGACAACCAACAATTACCAGTAATTCTTGAGCGCGGGAAAAAGCGACGTTTACCCGTTCTGGCTTTTTCGCAAATCCCACATCTCCTTGATAATTATTACGAACCATACTCACAATTACCACAGGTCTTTCCATTCCTTGAAATCTGTCAACTGTCCCGGTTCTAATTTGCAATGAAGGAAAAAGTTCGGATTGTAAACGCTCATCAATTTTTCTTAATTGAGCGCCATAAAATGTAATAACTGCTATTTCTTTTTTAGGTTCACCATTAGCAACTTTAGCACTCCAAGTATTTTCAAACTGCTGACATATTTTTTCAATGACATCAATTTCTTGAATGTTAAAAAATGAAGTTCCCAAACGTTCTTCTTGAAATTCATTTTCTCTGGGCATTTTTACCCAAATTAAATGATGTTCTGGTTTAATTATTTCCCCTGCTAAATTATGAGCGCGTTTAGTATCAGGTTCTAAAATACCACATTCTAATTTACCATCATAAAATTGATTTATTGCTCCCATGATATCGGGGTGCATTCGATATTGAGTATTGAGCATTTGTTTGATGCTATCATCAGCGGTTTCAAACTGAAATTTAAATAATGATTCTTCTAAAAATTGCATTTCTTCTTTTGTATTACCAATTGTTTCGGCAACTTCTTCTACTGTGCTAGTATCCAGCATTGGTGGTAGTTGTCGATGGTCTCCTACCATAACTAATTTTTTAGCTTTCAAAGCCGGAATGAGTAATTCTGGGGGTGTACATTTACTAACTTCGTCAATAATAACGACATCAAAATATTTAAATTCTTCAGAAAAATTGTAATTTGCAGCTTGAACGCAGGTAATACCCACGACGTTAGCATTATCTAAATAAATTTGTCTTAAATCATGACTATCTCTTTCGGAGGGTTGACGTAGTTTTGTAATCCAATCTTGAACGAAATTTTGATATTTTTGTAAATATTTTTCTTCGTTTTGTAGTTGCTGTTGCCAAATATCAAATTGTTTGCTGATTTGTTGTAAAAATTCCAAGTTGAATAAATCCGTTCCTAGATTTTTCAAATTGGGTTTAAATTTATCAGGTATTTCTTGCCAAGTCAAATCCCACCAGTTTCTTTCGGTAATTAAATTATCGGGTATTTGTGATTTTAATTGCTGAACTAATTCATTTAATTTGACTTGGGAAGTTTCAAATTTTTGCAGAGAGGATTTAGTTGATTTTTTTAGCTTTATCAACTCTTGCTGCAATGATTCTTTGATAATTCCTAAGATCGAAAAAGCATCTAATGAAGAAGTTAAAGTTTCAATCTTAGTTAGGGAATTTTTCCAAAAATTGACTTGCTGGGCAAATTCTTGATGCTGTTCCCAAATATTTGATTGTGTAGCTAGATATTTTTGTGTGAGATTAGATAGTTTGAGAGGTAAATTTGGTTGTTTATTCAGTTCTTCTAAGATATTGACAACTTTTATCAGCTGTAAATTAGCATCTTGACTGGCTTTTTCTACCTGAGATTGAGTTGCTAATATTTGTTCTTGGGTAATGTTATTATTAGGAATTTGCACTAATTTTTGTTGTTGTGTTTGTAAAATACTAAGCTGTTGTTCAGCTTCTGTTTTCAGTTTAAAAACACATTTACGAGCATTGGCAAGAATTGTATCTAGTAATTCTTGGGTAATTCGAGTTAAGGTTGAGTCAATGTTATTCAACTCATAGGATGTGCTGTAGTTTTTTTGCAGTTGAATTAAAAAAGATTGGGTATTCTCAACTAGCAATTTTCGCTGTTTAGAGGTGAGTAATTGATAATCTTCAAATTGTTGATAAATTTCTTGCCATTTGGTGCGATCGCTTTTTTCTAAAACTATAGGAATTTGGCTAAAATTCTGTTGTAGAAAATAACTAAAGTTATGTTGCTTACCTCTTCTATCAGTGAACTTTCCTTCTATTTCATAAGAGATTGCTTTTGTTAATAGTTTCCATTCTGGTAGGTTAATTTGGTAATTTTTGGGTACTACTGGTAATTTTAAATTATTGGCAAACATTAATAAACCTAATGGTAAATTTAGCATATTTTCTGTTAATTGTAAATCAGAATGCTGACAGTCTTTCAAGACTTGATAAAGATGCGTATAAGCTGTGATTTTCCATTCTTTAACAGCTTCGATAATATAATCAATTTCTCGTTTTCGGTTTTCCCAAATTTGAATTGTTGGTTGTAAACTTTGTCCCTGATTGAGAAATTGCTGATACTCTGTTTGTAACTGGTGCAAATATGTAGAAATATCTTTGAAAATCTGTACTAATGCTGCTAATTCTGACATAGCTATAGTTGCATCATGAGCATAACTTAATATTGGTTGAAATTGAGCAACTTCATTTACTACTATTTCCCGCAACCAAACCGCTAAACCAAATACACCACGAACAGGACGAACAAAACCAAGTTCATCTGTATATTTGATAGCTTGACGGACATTTTCTCGAAAATTTTCTACTGTATCATTTCCTTCCGTATATGGTTTTAGAAGTGGTAAAAATTCTTTAACTTCTGAATCGTCCCAATTGATATTTTGTGGTTTTTTGAGAAGATTCTTTAATCCATTAATTAGAGATTCGACTTCATTTTGATCAGCTAATAATTGATTATAAACAACTTCGTGATTTTTGCAGTTTTCCTCTAATTCAATTTTTTCTTTCTTGAATTTATCTTGTTGCTGATTAAATTCTTGTTCGGCTTTTAAATAATCTGTAAACCGCTGTAATGATTTTAATAACCAACCGAGAATCTGGATATTTTCCCGACGTTGACTAAGATTATTTTCGCAGTCAGTAGCGGTATTTCCTAGCCATCTATCAATTACTTGATCTTCTAAAAATGCTTGTCCTTCTTCCCCAACTTTTTCGGCTCTCCCCTTTCTGACAGCGCGAATAACTGGGTTATGAACTAATCGACTTAAAGCATTATCAACGGCTAAATTAGCTTGAGAAGTAATTAATGTCCGACCACCACGCAAAGCAATTTGATAACAAATTTCGGCAATTACGGTAGTTTTACCTGTACCGGGTGGACCTTGAATCAAAACTAAATCTTCTGCTGCAAGTACCTTTTCTACAGATGCTTTTTGACCTAAATTTGCAGCGGATAATAGCAAATCTTTGGTTTTAATTTTAACAGTTTTTTGAATAGGTCTGGCTTGGGAAGCGTCAAATAAGAAATCACCTAAATAGGGATTTTGAGTACGTCCTTGTTTTAATTGTTCTAAAGCTTTTTCTTTGCGCTCAATCTGTTTGATATCACCGAGAGCATCAAAAAATAAGTATCCTTTTCCTGGTATTTGATAATTTCCTGCTGCTATATATTCAACTAATTCACGCTCAAGTTTGATGTGAATAAGATTATTTTTAGGATCAACTTTTTCAATAGTTCCTAATTGACGACTGGTACGACGATTTTTTTCTGTAGGTACAGAATCAGAAAATTTTATATCTTGATTTTTGGCTTTTTTTACACGTTCCCAAAAGTTTTCTGTATCTAAATAATTTTCTTCTACACCATCAAGGGTAGCTGAATTAATATTAATTTCAAAAGCAACTTCTTTTTTATGGGCATTATATTTTAAGTTAAAGAAGTTTACACAAAATTGTCGAGCTTTAGCAATGCGTTCTTCAACTTTTAAAAAGGCTTTCCATGCTTGTAGTTGATCTACCGTTGGCACATGACTACCACATACTGGCATCTTGGCTATTTGTGCTAATATTTTGGGAGAAATATCTATAGGATCATGATAATTAGGAACTAATTGCAAGCGCAAAGGCAAAGCATAAGCATCAGCTTGTCCCCGCGCAGGTTGCAATAAATAAACTGAAAGAATTTTTAACCCACTAGTACCATTTTTTTTGACTGCGGCTCTAAATCCTAAAGTTTTATTTAGCTCTTTTAATCTTTTGGGTAATTTAAATTCACTTTCATCTGTCGCTATGGTTAAATCCCAAATTTCTTCTCCTATTTCTTTGGCGTTACCTTGACGACGAATATAAAATAGGGCTTGTTGTTTACCTACACATTCAAAAATCAACTCATGGGCGCGTTCTTTTCTTTCTCGAAAATCGGGATATAATTTAACTGTTTCTTGTCCTTCAAAGTTACGAATTAAACTATCAATTGTTGAATTTAATAAGCTATATCCCCAAGTTTCCGAATTGTTATTTTTTTGTAAATTTGACATAGATGATCCTGATTTTTATTTCATACAAAGAGGATTAAAAGAAATTTGGCCAGTCCTAATTTTTGGATAAAGCGAGTAGCAACTTGTAAAATTGTTCAGGATGTGCTACCCTATCAGTCAACAGCAATTCAATTCATACGGTTGTCGAAATTTTAACATTGGGAAACGATGACTGTCTGGTAGAGGTGCAATATAATCTAGATGATAAATAATTGGTAAATCCATTACTTGGGTGAGGTACAGCGAAATTTTTAAGTTAAATATTGATGATAATCCAAAAAATCAGTCTTAGTCCAGATTGCAATTAATACACAATTAATTTATCAATATTTGTTAAGTCATAAAAACAACCATTTTTATCAGTATTTACCTGGAATTAGCTATTCTATCTGAAATCATTTATGATATATTCTGACGTGGATTACTATTATACATATATTTGCCTGAAAAATGAGATTTTATGCCCCATGTATCTATGATCAAAAAGTTAAAAATATAATTTAGTTGAATTTAGAAAATATTGTCAGTACATTTTTGGCAAATTACAAGATAATGCTGGTATTCTAATTTTAAGTTGTCAATTCACAATTGATTATAACCATGATGATACAATGGATTATACCCCTTATATTTATTCTAGTTGGGTTTTTGGCTGGGATAATTGGCGAAAAAGTTATTTTTAAGAGAATTAAAAACTTTGTTATTAATAAACAAATTCCTGGGGCTGAAATTATTTTTCAATCACTGCACAGAATGACCTTTATTTGGTTCGTTCTGACAGGTTTTTTCTGGGCTATTCTTAGTTCTCCCCTTAAACCAGGTATTGCTAATGTTCTGCAAAAAATTATTACCATAATTTTACTCTATTCAGTGACGTTAGTTTTAGCTAGACTAACATCTGGGTTTGTAAATTTATTTGTCCAGCGCACAGAGGGAGTTTCGACATCACTACTTTCTAATTTAGCGAAAACGGCAGTTTTGCTTTTAGGAACATTAATCCTCTTGCAAACTGTGGGTATTGAAATTACTCCCATAGTGACGACGTTGGGAATTGGAGGTTTAGCTGTAGGTTTAGCTCTCCAAGATACTTTAGCTAATTTATTTTCTGGGTTTTATTTGGTTATTTCCAAGCAGGTGCGAACTGGAGATTATGTCAAATTAGATGATGGTAATCAGGGTTATGTTACAGATATTAATTGGCGAAATACAACGATTAAGGAAATTTCTAATAATGTGATTATTGTTCCTAATTCTAAGTTAGCTTCGGCAATTTTTACTAATTATCATCTACCTGCTAAGGAAATTACTTTAACTATAAATGTGGGTGTTAGTTATGATAGCGATTTGGATTTAGTGGAAAGGGTAACTGTAGAAGTTGCTAAAGAAGTTATGCAGGAAATTGCCCCGGAATTAGTTGATAATGAACCATATATGAGATTTCATACTTTCAATGATTTTAGTATTGATTTTACTCTTTATATGCGTGTCAGTGAATTTTTTGACCAGCGTATTGGTAAACATTTGTTTGTAAAGAAGTTACACAGACGCTACCAAAAAGAGGGTATTCAAATTCCTTTTCCGATTCGAGATATTTATATGCACGGAAGTTAAATTAATTTACTAAGCGACTAGAAGTCGCGGCTACACAGACAAAACCCACCTTCGTGGGTTTCAAACATCCTCTAATGCAGTACACACCAATTTATTCCCTGTTCCCTGCTGCAACTTTTGGCTTGATAGTGTATTTTGAAGCAAAATCTGCTACTTCTCCAGCACTAACCATAGCTCTGTATAATAAAGCGCAAATTTCTGCTCTGGTGGCTAATTTTTGGGTATTCAGCAATTTTATGTTCGGATAGTTGACAATTACACCATTTTGTGTTAAGGCAGCAATGAAATCTCGGTGTTCGCTTCTAATACTAGAGGCATCGCTATATATGGATAAGATATCTTTTGTTGAACCTGTAAATTTATAATTCAATCCTTTTGCTAAAGTTATCAAAATATCTAGGCGGTTAAGCTTTTGTGTGGGGTTAAAGTTTTTACTACCAAGGGTTGTGAAAAAGCCCATTTCGTAAGTTTCACGAATAGCATCATAAGCCCAATAATCTTTAGGCACATCTTGAAATGTTACCGCATTTCGCACTTTACTTTTAATAAAAGTTTTTTGTAATAGGGCAGCTAGTTGGGCGCGAGTCACTGGGGCATTGGGACGAAATGTACCATTGGGATAACCATCAATTATTTCCATAGCGGCTAATTCAGCGATATAATCTTTAGCCCAATAGTCTTTGGAAATATCAGAAAATGTGACTTGGATATTTTTAGCTACACCGACTGGACGATATTTACTCAACAACTGATTAAGTTGATATGTGGAGTTGTTACTGAGTTGAGTTAACTGTACCAAACTGCCAGGAATAGATGTTAAGGCTGGTGCTAAGTTAGAATTATACGGACTAATGGATTTACCAGCTAAAGCGAAATCCCCTTCAATAAAGGAGATAGGATAAACGGCAGTTGTGGCAACATTGGCAAATCCTGCGGCTTGATATTGAGTAATATTGATATTTTCGGAACTTGTCAGGAAGGTAACTTTTTGATTGCTTAGTTCTGTGAAGTAGTCATAATTGCTGTTACTATCTCTGTCAACAATGCCATCTGCATTGTTATCAATTCCATAAAAAACTCGTACTACTTGAGCTTCGGTGGGGTTAGCAGATAAAATTAGGTTTACGGCTGTATGATCAGGTAAACAAGCAAATTCTGTATAGCCAATAAAACGGTTTTTATTATCATACAATCGGACAACGATGCGATCGCCCAATTTAAACCCGTTCACAAATTTGGCTTTCTGCTTAATTTTATATTTGTAATCACCGATAAATCTTTCTTTGTGATATTTCTTGCCATATTTTCCCTTGATAGAAATACGGGCAATTACTTCGGAAATTGTACCGCCTGGTTGCCAAATATACAAACTAAAACCTGATTTTTCCCGCTTAACAGAAGTAGTAGGAGTTACATTTTCTCCTTCCGTAGATGTATCTACCTCTGCACGAGAATTTGTTTGTGCTAAAAGCTGCTGATGATGATTAGGTTTTGATGCAACTGTAGCAGATACAGCAGATAAATCTGATGCTGCTAAAGTAGAATGTGTTGATGACAATGCTATGAGAGAAACTGAAGCAATAAAGACTTTCTGAAACTGGATTAATCTACTTAAGGTCATAGTATTTTATTTGACAATATAACAAGTTATCTAGGATGTTCAATGGCTGACAAAGTTCCTTAACCGATGAGTTTTTTGATGCAAGGTGAAACTTACAAATGATAGTGTACGTCACATAAGATGTTTTTTATCATGTTTTATTTAAAATGCCAGGAGGATTACCATAAGGAAATAATACTTTAGGAATCTTAAACTAATGACGATAACAACCGAAAACTTACAAACACTGGAAAAACAGGTTTGGTCTTGGCAAGATTACAAAATTCAATATACTGTGATGGGTACAGGTCAGCCGTTGGTACTCATTCATGGCTTTGGTGCTTCCATAGGCCACTGGCGCAAAAATATCCCTGTTTTAGCTAATGCTGGTTATCGGGTGTTTGCTTTGGATCTTTTGGGTTTTGGTGGTTCTGATAAAGCAGCCATAGATTATAGCATGGAAGTGTGGGTAGAATTATTAAAAGATTTTTATCATGCACATATCCAAACGCCAGCTATATTTATTGGCAATTCTATTGGCGCACTTTTGAGTTTAATTATTCTCGCAGAACATCCTGAAATGGCGGTTGGAGGTGTGTTGATTAATTCTGCGGGTGGTTTGAGTCACCGTCCCCATGAATTGAACCCGGTGCTACGAGTTGTGATGACGACTTTTAATAAATTGGTAGCTAACCCTATAACGGGTAAATTCGTTTTTAACCGCATTCGTCAAAAATCGCAAATTCGCCGCACCTTATATCAAGTTTATAGCGATCGCAATGCTGTCACTGATGAACTGGTAGATTTGCTTTATATACCATCTTGTGATCCAGGAGCGCAACAAGTTTTCGCTTCCATCCTCACCGCACCTCCAGGACCTAGTCCCGATGAACTATTGCTGAGGGTAAAATGGCCTTTATTAGTAATTTGGGGTGCTAACGATCCTTGGACACCAATTACTGGGGCTAAAATTTATGAAGAAGCGCGTAAAAATGGCCAAGATATTAAAATTGTGCCTATTCGTGATGCTGGTCATTGTCCCCATGACGAAGTTCCAGTTGTTGTCAACACTGAAATTATTGATTGGTTGACACAGAAATTCTTGAAGTCGGTAGGTTAACACACAAAAACAATCTGGAATTGGTAATTGGTAATTGGTAATTGGTAATTGGTAATTAATGATTTTTCCTATTACCTAATTATCAATTTGATAATACTGGGACAATATTCTTGGCAATTCTTATCTGAACAAACTCTATTTTGTGTATATTCTATGATAGAGATTGATGCAAATTATGGAAATGAGAGAAGTAATTCTTATAATCATTATCCAGATTTTTCCGCAGTGGGCTATCAAGTAATTCAAGAGTTAGGACGCAACACAGAAGAAGGACGTATTACTTACTTAGCTAATTACATCAACTCTCAGCAAAAAGTAGTAATTAAAGAGTTTTGTTTTGCAAGTACAACCGCTGACTGGTATGGCGTAAAAGCTTATGAGCGAGAAATTGAACTTTTACAAAGATTAGCTCATCCTCGCATTCCTTGTTATCTAGATTCTTTTGAAAAACCAGGTTTTTTCTATTTAGTACAAGAATATAAAAAAGCACCATCTCTGGGTTTTAGACGCTGTTTTCATCCTGAAGAAATTAAAGAAATTGCTTTGTCAATTCTAGAGATTCTGGTTTATCTACAACAACAAGTTTCTCCTATCATTCATCGAGATATCAAACCAGAAAATATTTTATTAGACCAGCACCTAAATGCTTATTTAGTTGATTTTGGTTTAGCAAAAATACAGAATGAAAAAGAAGATTTGAGTACATTAGTTGCAGGTACTCCTGGCTTTATTCCCCCCGAAGAACAATTTGGTCATGCGTTAACAGAAGCTTCAGATTTATATAGTTTAGGTGCAACATTAATTTGCTTACTCACTAATACCCCTGCTGGGGATATTGGTAAATTAATTAATGATAACTATCGTTTGAATTTTCAGAAATTACTTCCTCATATAAGTCCAAGTTTTCGAGCATGGTTAAAAAAAATGGTAGCATCTAACCGCAAACAACGCTATGCTAATGCGGAGGAAGCTTTACAAGCACTAAAAATAATTAAAGTCATGGGTTCTGGTACAATAATAGATAATTTCTCGACAGTAATAAACCAGAAAATAAACGTAACTATATTGGGGTTGAGTATCATAGGAATATTATTGGTTTTGGGAACAAATTTGATTGTTTCTAAACCAGGTGATGCTGTTAATTCCAATGTTAAACTACACCCAAATATCGGCGATAATATTCCTAAATTAAATTTAAAATAATACCCAAATACCCAGAAAATGTATTTTTCTATAAACTAACAGATGAAAACTTACTGATTTAGTAAATCACTATAAATTCCTGGTTGCAATCGTAATTCTTCATGATTTCCTCGTTGTAATACCTTACCATTCTCTAAAACAATAATTTCATCGCAATCGCGAATAGTGCTAAGACGATGGGCAATAATAATACAAGATACACCACGACGACGAAGATGACGATCAATCATTAATTCCGTTTCCGCATCCAAAGAACTTGTTGCTTCATCAAGCACTAAAATTGCTGGATTTCTCACTAAAGCCCTAGCGATTTCTAAACGTTGGCGTTGTCCACCACTAATATTTAAACCACCCTCGCTTAATTGAGCATCATACCCCCCAGGTAAAGACATAATCAAACTATGAATTTCTGCATCCTGACAGGCTTTTATAATATCACAATCTGATATAGTTTCATCCCAAAGGGTCAAATTATCCCTAACTGTTCCCGCAAACAAAAATATATCTTGTTCTACCATTGCCAAGGAATTTGCTAATACCAAACGGGGAATTTGTTGCCGGGGAATACCATCAAATAAAATTTCTCCCTGCCAAGGATTATAAAGTCCGGTAATTAGTTTACTAATCGTAGATTTACCAGAACCACTTCCCCCCACTAATGCCACTCTTTGTCCCGGTTTGACAATCAAGTTTAAATTTTCAATTAAGGGTGCTTCTAAATGATTATAGCCAAAGGTAAGATTCAATAACTCTACCTGTCCCTGTAAAAATAAAGGACTAGTATCATCATTTTTAATTACGAATTCCCTGGTCAATTCTGGATCAATCGCATTATTAAAAATATCATCCAGGCGTTCTAAATCAGCTTCTAAAAGCTGCAAATTAGCACCAAAATTGACTAAGCTATTGATTGGTTGCAGAAAACTAATTACCAAACTTTGATAAGCAATTAACATTCCTATGCTCATACTACCTGCCATCACCCTTAACCCTCCCACTACTAAAATAGTAGTATTTGCAAGATAGTTGAAAATATTGGGTAAAAGTTGTAAATATAAACTCTGTAAATCTAGGTTTTGTTGTGCATTATGAAATTTAGTATAATATCCAGCAAACTTAGCAAACAAACTAGATTCTAAACCAGATGCTTTCATCATTTCTATATTTTGAATACCGCTAGTTGCAAACCCATAAAGCTGATCTCGTTCTTGACTTACTTTTAAATTTGCATCAACACGAAATCTTTGTATAACCTGTAAACTAACAAGATTAATTCCAGCAAAGCTGATAGTCATTATTGTTAACCTGCGGTCATAAGCAAACATCATGGCTGCATAAAAAACTAGCATTAGTGTATCAATAATTGTAATGCTAAGTCTATTTAAGATATTGACAACATTTTTATTTAAATTGACGCGATTACTAATATCACCAGCGAAACGTTGAGCATAGAAATTAATAGGTAAACGCAGAATATGCCAGATAAAATCACCCGTCATAACTATTAACAATTTAATCGTTAATCGCCGCAAATATAACAAACGTAACCGTCCTATTAACATTTGCAGTATAGTAGTAGTGACCATTGCCAATAATAAAGGACTTAGCCACTCTTTTTGCCCTTGAATAAGAATTTCGTCTGTGAAAAATTGGGCAAAGGCTGGTAATGCTAAACGAGGTAAAGTGAGAATAATTCCTGCAAAAATGGATAATAAAAGAGCAGCATAGGAATTTTTTAAGCGGGAATGTAAAGCCAAGAAAGTATTGCGTTTTTCTCCAGATTTTTTAAAATTTGTTCCTGGCTCTATTACTAGTACAATGCCTGTATAAGCTTCATTAAATTCTTGCTTAGATACCTTACGTCTACCAATGGCGGGATCATTAAGATAAACCCAGTTTTCACTAAATCCTTCTACTACTAAAAAATGATTAAAATTCCAAAATACAATATAAGGAACTGGGACTTTTTCTAAAGATTCTAGACCTTTTTTATAGCCTTTTGCTTCCATTCCATAACGTCGAGCAGCTTTGACTATATTTGCAGCTTTACTACCATCTCTAGATATCCCACATTCTTGACGTAGTTCTGCCAGAGGTACAATATACTGATAATAAGCAAGAATAATACCCAGTGCAGCTGCACCACATTCAGTCGCTTCCATTTGCAACACTGTGGGAGTTTTTACCCTGTTTCTCGTAGGTTTAATGAGTTGCCAAAAATTCTGTAAATTATTAATTAATACCACTCCACTCCCTCAAAAATGGTAAAATATATGTGATAGGTTTTCTTTGTGCTAAAGTAATTTTTACTGTAGTAGTAGTTCCCGCAGATAGGGTTAAATCTGTTGGTCCATTAGAAGCAGACCATTCATAACCACTAAAATTATGAGAGTTTGGTTTTAGTTCAGCCCACACTTCTATTTGTGGTTCTCCCGCTTTGGTAATTATATTTTCTACCAATTCAGAATTACCAATAACATTTGCAGCACCTTGTTTAGTAACTGGAAAAGGTGAAACCGAGATAACTTTACCAACAATACCCCCAAATTGTTCTGGTTTTACAGTAGTGGGAGTAATTCTAATTTCCATTCCTGGTTTGATTTTTTTACCATCTTCTACAGCAAAATATGTAACTCCTAGTAATTTTTCAGAAGTTGCTGCTTTTATTTCCATAGAACCAATAGTAGTACCAGGATTCACCACTTGTCCGTTATTGATAGTAAGTTCAAGGATACATCCGGTATGAGGACTTTTAATAATGCTGTTGCTTTTGATTTTTTGTTCTAAAGTATCAATTTGTTGTTTAACTTGGAGAATTTGATTTTTTCTTTTAGTTATTTCATGGATATTTTCTTGTTTGAGCGTTTTTTCTTTGTTATTAATTTCTTGTAAATCAGCTTGGATTTCCAATAGACTATTAAGATTATCAATATATTGTTTTTCAGTTGCAGTTGTCTCTACATCTAACTGCTTTAATTGCGCTTTAATATCAGATATATTTTGAAGATTGCGTCGATATTCTTGATCAGATTCTAAGACTACATCTTTAGAAATCGCCCCTTTCTTAAATAGTTCCTGTCTTGTTTCTAATTTCTTCTGAAATACTGTAATTAAAGATTCTGCATCTTTTAAACTTTGCTGTAAACTGATTTTACGTTTTTGAATAGCAGTATTAGTTTTATTTTTAATCAGAGGACTTAATACTTGAGTATCTCGCAACCGTTGTTGTAAAATTTCCCGCTGTTGTTGTAATGCTAATTTTTTTAATTGATGTTTTTGTAGTTCCAAATTAGTAATTTCAATATCTTGTTGCTGCAATACAGCTAGTTTAAATTTTTCTTGTTGTAGTTGTTGTTTGATATCAATTGGATCAATTAAGGCTATGATTTCCTCCGGTTCATCAATTGCATTGCCATTATTTTTTTGCAGACAATCCCCAACTTTGACATTGATCTGTTTTAATTGTCCCGCAATAGGAGATTGTATTTTTACTACACGATGAGGACGAATTAATACTCCTTTACCCCTAATATAAATAGGAATTCTGCCGAAAAAGCTCCACATAATAATTAGTAAAAATAAACCTCCTAATACAGATAAATGTAGCCAATCTTGAGGTTGAACAATATGAAGTAGTTGATCTAATTGTTCAGGGGAAGATAAACGATCTAGGGCTTGTTTTCGGAATAAATTTTTATATTTATCATTAGTCATTTTTCTAGATATACAGGAGGGAATAGAGTTAAAACTTTTTTGATATATGTAAGTATTCAGCTATAGCAATCGTTCATACCCAGATCCCCGACTTCTTTTGTTGATTGTGTCCATAAATAATAAATTGATCTCAGAAGTCGGGGATCTTATCTCCTCACCTGAATTCTTACTGATATATAGCTTTCTTCTAAAATTTTATACCTCATTTATCTGTAATCTGCTGTAAAATCGCTATTTAGCTTGCTTTAATAGCCAATTAAATCTGGTTGCAGCTAATGCTGTATTTTCCAAAGTATCTAAATTCAATTCATCTTCATCTTCTATCGCTTCCGAGACAGATTGAGTTTGAAAATATGCTACCTTACGATAACCTCTGCTAATCATTCTTTCTCGTAATCTATCTGTAATTACTACCGTAATTGCCCGGTAAAAACGGGATGCAAATCCCATATCTTGTTCTAGTTTGGTTTTTAATTTATGATGAGGAATTACCAATACAACTGATCTTTCAGATGCTTTGACTGTAGCAGAAGCTGTTCCTGTTTCGACAAAAGACATTTCTCCGACGATTTCCCCTTGTGGTAATTGAGCTATTTCTTGAGTAACTTTCAGATCATTTTCCATAATTTCCAGAGAAACAGCTAATCTACCTTTAAAAAGTATATAAAGAGATTCTACTTTTTCTCCTTGTTGAATTAATATTTGATCTGGTGAGAATAGCAACAAATTTCCTGCACTAATCATCCAATCAATATCAATATCATCTAATACTCCAAATATAAATAAAGCCTTTCTTAACGGAGGATTAAATACAACTTTTTTGTTAACTAAAAGTGATGTAATTTCTCTCATTCTTGCAGCCAGCAAGATGCAAAGACTTTGATAAAAACGAGCCGCAAATGCTAAATCATGGTTGAGTTTAGATGATAACTTTTGCCAAGATAGAGATAAAATCACTGAATTTTTAGATGCCTTAACCGTTGCTGATGTTGGTAATTTGTCTAAAAAAGAAATTTCTCCAACTATTTCTACTGGTGTCATCCTGGCAATTTCCTGATCTGAGTTTGTTTGGCCTGTTTCAATTTCTTGGGAAACAAAGACTGATAAAGCTCCTTCTAAGATCAGAAACAGATTATTGATATAACTTCCTTCGTTAATCAATACATCACCAGCAGCTAGTTCCTGTTTGATACCTTGTTCTAAAATCCATTGCATATCCTGCTCTTGCAAAACACCAAAATGAAAAGAATGTGGTTCCATAGGTTGAAATTATGTTGTTCAAAAAAATGAATGAATATGAGCCAGAATAATTGCATTTATAAATTAGATTCTCGGCAAAATGTCAACTAATTATTTAGCAGAATAAGTATAACAATGAGGAGGATTTAAACTTGAATTTTGCAGTGTAAGTTTTGGAGTTTCGGCGGTTAAAATTATCTTACCATCATTAGTAATTACCCATCCTTGTGCTTCCTGAATAACCGCATTGTTGTTTGCTTGCTGATTATTTATTTTTGTTTGTTGTCTTGTAATTGTGGGTATTATTTCCTGTTTTTTTGGACGATGTAACCATTCTACTATACCTGGTGAATTACTAATTAATTCCTCAGCTTCAGATGGTAAACCTCCTTTACCAGTAATGGTGAAAGAACTGCCCATAGCAAGTTGCTCACTAGAACAAATATCTTTACCTATTAATGATTCCACATCAACTAAATTACCAGATAATTCTATTAATCCAGAGGTGGGATCTACATCAGGTGTATTGATTTGCACATCTCCAGCTAAACCGAATTGAGAAGATGCTGTAATATCACTTTTTGGGGTTAATTCAGAACGAACTTCTAGCCCAAATATGGCATTAGTTGTAATGTTAATTTGACCACCATTTCCCTGAAAAGCATTAGCAGTAATATCACTATTTTCATTGGCAAATGCAATAGTAAAAGGTGAATTAATATTGATATTTCCTCCATCTCCACCTGCACCATCTGTCCCAGCAGTTGTGGTAATTTGGCTGTTATTTCGCAATAATAATAAATCTTGAATATTGAGATTTATATTGCCTACGTTGTTACTGATAGTTTTAGCAGTGATAAAGGCTTGATCACTTAAACTCAGAGTATCGGCTTGCAGTAAAATATCTCCACCTTTACCATTTCCTTGGCTATCAACTTCTATACTCGCACCGTTTTTGATAATTAAGGTTTTAGCGTCAATATCAATGCTTCCACTATTTCCAGTTGAATCTAATTGTGTGTTAGCAAATAATCTGGTGTTTGTACCATTTAAAGTCAGGGAATTGGTAGAAATTTTTATATCTCCTGCGTTTCCTATTGCTCCTTGTCTGACTCGACTAGCAGCAGCAGAATTTTCACCAGCAAATGTAACTGCATCAGTGGCATTAATAGTTACGCTTCCAGCATTCCCATTTCCAAAGGTGCTAGTAGAGAGAAAAGAGCCATTGAGGACATCGAGAGATTTGGCGGTAATAGAAACACCCCCTGCATTTCCTATTGCTCCTGAGCGCACTTGACTAGCAGCAGAAGTTCTATTTGTACTATCTGAACTATCAAATTTAACTGCACCAGTAGCCTGAATATTCACACTTCCAGCATTCCCATTTCCCAAGGTACTTGCATCTAGAAAAGAACCATTGAAGAGTTCGAGAGAGTTAGTAGTAATAGAAACACCTCCTGCATTTCCTGTTGCTCCTAATCCTACTTGACTAGCAGCAGAACTTTTATTATCAAATGTAATGGCATTGGTGGCATTAATATTCACACTTCCAGCATTCCCATTACCGAAGGTACTAGCAGAAAGAAAAGAACCATTGAGGACATCAAAAGAGTTGCTAATAATAGAAACATCCGCTGCATTTCCTGTTGCTCCTGCTTGTACTCGACTAGTAGTAAAACTCTGACCATCAAATGTAATTGCGTCAGTAGCATTAATAGTTACGCTGCCAGCATTTCCTTTACCAAAAGTATTCGCAGACAGAGAAGAAGCATTAAGAAGTGCGAAAGATTGACTAGTAATAGAAATGCTTCCTGCATTTCCTTTTCCTTCTGCTCCCAATAGACTGGTAGCAGAACTATTATTATCAAATATAACTGCACCAGTAGTCTTAATAATTATGTTTCCTCCATCTCCATTCCCCAAGGTACTGGCATCTAGAAAAGATTTATTGAGAACATTAAGAAGGTTGCTTTTAATAGAAATACTGCCAGCGTTTCTATTTCCCGAAATTACTGTAGATAACACACTATTATTAATGGATATTAAATCATGAGCTTGCAGCGTTAAATCATCTCCTGCTTGTACTAAACTATTATTCAAGTGAATATTTTTTGTTGCTGATAGATTAATTTTACCACCAGTACCTGTTAAACTTGTAGTATTAAGATTACCAGTATTAATATTTCCATTCGTCGCATTCAGAGTAATTGCACCGCTATCGCTATCACCAATGGATATAATTGGTGGCTCGATTGGCTCTGGGTTTAGGATATCTTCTGGCGAATGTGAATCTTGGATATCTAAAGTCACATTAGGAGTAGTAATATCTGTAGGATCTACATCAACTACAGGAATATCAATAATATGCACAAATGAAGTATCAATATTTCCTAATGTCAAATTTGCTCCAGAAATGCTAATATTTCTGCCATTTGTTTTAATATTATTGTTAGTAGACATCTGAAAATTACCGCTGCCATTACCATCATTATCGGCGGTAAATGTGATTTTGCCACTACCATGAGCCAGGCTTAAAGTATTATTACTTAAAGGATGAATAGTAATATCATTGTTGGCCTCTAGGATAATATTTGTGTTTCCTGATAGCTCTTCTAATTTTGTTTTATGAATTGTGACATTAGTATTTTCTGGTCTATCTTCGGCAATGGTGAGATTTTCAGTATTTAATAATAGTTGAGATGCTTCTATATTTCCTCTAACGATGAGATTTTTTGCACCTGTTAATTGCACATTTCCTGCTGGTGCTGTTAAAGTGCCTGTGTTGGTGACATTCGCACTAAATAAATTGATATTTTTACTATGATCAACTGTTAAATTACCGCGATTGTGAATTGCTGCTTGCTGATTTTTCCAAGCATTAGCAAATAAGGCACTTGGTTGAACTGTCAGCAAATTACTGTTTGCTGGTTCTATGGCGCTAAATAAACCTTCTGCTCCTAATTTTATACTATCCGCAGTTGTGGCAGTAAATGAACCACGAATATCTAAACTGGCATTGTTGCCAAAAAATATGCCATTGGGATTGATTAAAAATAAATTGGCGATTCCTTCTACTCCTAATGTCCCTAAAATATGTGAAGGATTACTACCAGTAACGCGAGTTAATATATTTTCAACACCTATAGGATTAGCAAAATAAATGCTTCTATCTGTATCAATATTAAATTCTTGAAAACTATGAAATAAATTTACTCCTCTAATTGCACCGCCTTCTATTCTATCTTTTACGGCATCAATGGGTTTAACAACTGAGTTTTCTTGACCCAATGTATGCTCTGGTTTGAGTTGGGCTAAGATGCTCTGATTTGTAGAAATTAATATTCCTAATGTTACTGTTAGTGATAATTTATAAAAACCTGGTTTTGTTTGATGTTTCATTGTATCAATTCCTTTGCAACTGATCACAAACTGGTTTTTAGATTGACATCATTGATCATCCATTTAAACCACAATAAATTAAAGGAGATAGCACCCAGAAAATCAGAACAATTTGCTGGATGCTAATGGAGGGTTTTTAAAATCCTACTATCTTAATTTTTATGGTTCTGGTGGTGGCGAATCTTGTTTTTCACCAGAAGCACCAGTAACATTTTCTAACTGCTCATCGCTCAGTTCTAAGTCTTCCTGCTCTTGATTTACTTGGGTTACTTCGGTTATTTCAGATATCTTTAAATCGGATTTAGGGTCAATTGCATCAGACATGATTATTTGCTCTCCCAATTAATTTTCTTTATTTATCTCTGCCAACACGAGGTTGATATTTTGCCAAATATCTCCCTGTCATTAAACAAAGTATTTTTGCGATTAAGCAAAAATTTCTCTATATCTGTCTATACCTACACAATATACTATGGATAAATCGGAATTTTTACTGATAAATATAAATTTTTATAATTTTCATAATTTACCTCAAGCAGACTACAGCAGCAGCCGTAAAACCTGCTTGATACTAAATGTTTGTTAATGTAATTGTCGAGCAACAAGTTTGGCAAATAGTCCTGGTTGCTGCATCAGTTCTGTAAATGAACCAACCTGTATAATTTTACCGGATTCCATCACGTAGATTCGGTCTGCATAACGAATGGTACTAAGACGATGGGCGATAACTATTCTGGTAACATTTAGTCGGGCTAAACTTTCAGTAACGATCGCCTGGGTATGGTTATCTAAAAAACTGGTAGCTTCATCCATGAGGATAATTTTTGGCTTAAATACGAGCGATCGCGCAATCAGTAATCGCTGCAATTGTCCGCCAGAAATGTTACCACCACCTTCACTAACTAATGTATGTATTCCCATCGGCATAGCTTCGATATCTGCGGCTAAACCTGCCATTCTCAGTGCAGACCAAGCTTGCTCCATAGTTACAAATGCACCAGTGGTAATGTTGTCAAATATTGAACCTGGCATGATTTTACTATTTTGCAGCACTACCCCCAGTTGTCTGCGGACTGCGGAGAGGTTTAATGTGGCTAAATTTTGATCATCATAGGATATAGTTCCATTTAAGGGAGTTTCAAATCCTAAAAGTAGGCGCAACAAGGTTGATTTACCACTACCAGAAGGACCGACAATAGCAATAAATTCTCCTGGTTGAGCATGAATATTGACATCATTTAATATTAATTGTCCATCTTGAAAGTAGCGGAAACTTACATTTTTTAATGTTATACGTCCCTGGAAAAGTGCTGGTTGATTTTTATTGGTATCACATTCTAATTCCCCTTGTAAAATTGATGCTGTTCGTTGCCACAAAGGCAAAATTTTCACTATATTCACTAAGGTATTACTCAGGGAAGTTACCCCTGCTAAAAATGTCCCAAATGCAGCATTAAAAGCTAAAAATGTTCCCAGGCTCAAATTCCCTTGACCTACTAAACTGCTTTGAATAGCTGTTAATCCTAACCAATATAGTAATAGGTAACTCACTGGAAATATTAACTCATTAAATAAAGAAACAATATCATTGAGATAGATAATTATATTATCCAAATGTATCTGCTGATTATAAATTTTTGCCCAAGTGGTAAATGCTCTTGTTTCGGCGGCTGCTACTCTTAGTTTAGCAACTCCGTTGAGCATTTGTACAACTAGACTATGAAGGCGAGAAATCAATTCTTGTTGTTGACGTTCCTGTGCTAATAAAATCTTACTCAATATGATTGTAAAACCGATAACGACTAGGGTAATACTCACTCCTACTAATGCTAGATGGGAACTATAAATAAACATTAATCCTAGATTGAGGAGGGCAAATAATCCATTTAAAAAAGTGCGCTGAATTGCACCACTAATTATGCTATAGATTTGACTGATGGACATAATCCTCAGCAGCATATCACCACTACTAAACTGACGAATAAAGGCAGGTTTTAATTTCAGAAATTTATCCCAAACTGCTATTTGTATTTGACTAGTAGTACCTGCTGCTATTCTTTGAGAAATCAAACTTTGGGATAAATTTAAAATAGTTCTACCAAAGCTAACAGCTAATAATCCTAAAGTTAGTTGAATTAAAAGGAACTGATCGCTGTTGGGAATGGCAGTATCAATTAAAATTGCTGTCGCTTGGGGTGTAAAGATGCTCAATAATGTCCCCATCATTCCCACGGCTAGAATTACAAAAATGTCTTTTACAAATCCTTGAATACCAAACAGAAGTACATCTGATTTTTTCTTAATTACCGATGGCAAAGATCGGTAAAACATATAAGATTCTGGTGCTAAAGTAGTGGCTATATGTTCAGAAATTAAGGTGCGACTTTGTAATTCTGGATCAAATAAGAAATAGCGATCGCCTTGACTTTTATCAATTAACAAAGCCACTGGAAGATTTTCCGCTTGAGTAAAAGCTAATAATGGTCCATTATCTTGTCGCCACCAATATCCTGTTAGTGTAACTTGACGGGTACGAATTTGGGAAGCTTGGGCGATCGCCTCAATCATATCTTTGTTTTGAAGTTGTTCTTTTCCTAATAATTTTGGCGGGATAATCTTTATCCCCATCGCTCTACCAACCGCACCAACTGCCATTAATAATGATGTCTCTTCTTCAATAAATGTCTGTTTTTGTTGTGTCAAATTAGCGGCTAAACTTACAAGTGTCTTCTGAAGAACATCACGATTTAGTTGTTGATTTTTTTGCATTTTTAATTCTATTTCTTTCAAGGAAATCTGATAAATATAACAGTATAAATAACTATAAAAAATATTGAAGCCATTCAAGAATTGCTCATAATTTAAACCAGTAGTAATGTTGATTTTTACCTCAATTTCTGCACTAGCTTGTAACCAAGTTTTGTCAGTAACTGGAAACCATTGTTTTTCATCTAAACTAAAATCTTCTCTACCCATCCACAAAGCTTTACCCTGACAAACTTGTACCCAAATTACTGATTGATAAGCAGCTTGTAATGCTTCTCCTGGTAATAAATAAACTTGCTCTAACTCCTTTTTAACCACAACCTTAATATCTGGTTTTACTTCTTCTAAAAGTAATTGATTTAAATTACTGAGCCAGGTTTCTATTAACCTAATATTTTCCTCTGTCGCTGCAATTATATTGCTAAATTCTACTAACTCAAGTTCTGCTTTTTCCAAAGTTAACGCCATCATACAAAGTTGGATATTAGTTTCCGAGTCACTCCATAGTCTAGATCCAAAAATAACTTCTCCTGCGCTAACATCAAACAAATAGCGGCGATTTCCTATAGGTTCTCCCGCTTCAACTTTAGTGCTAAAAATTGCCAAAGATCCTGATTTTACAAACCATACTTTTTCCAAAGAATCCAATAAAATTATTTTATTTCCTGGAAAATTATATTTTTTAATCATCATTATTTAACCACAATTCATAATTAATTATCTCATGCTACAATATTTTGGATAGAAACATCTAACTTTGTATTCTTCCTTTGCGACTCTGCGCGAAATAAAAACTATGACATCATCAACACCAGAAACCTTATCTAAATTCGTCCAATTTTGCCAGCAACATATTACCGGACAAGAACGCAAAGAAGCACAAACTTTTCTCGACCGATTTTTTCGAGCTTTTGGACATGAAGGTGCATTAGAAGCGGGTGCGACTTACGAAGAAGCAATTAAGAAAAGTAGTAAAACCGGAAAAACAGGCTTTGCTGATTTAGTTTGGAAACCCCGCGTTTTAATAGAAATGAAAAAGCGCGGAGAAGACTTAAATAAACATTATTCCCAAGCCTTTGATTATTGGACTAGGTTAGTACCCAATCGTCCTAAATATGTGATTTTATGTAATTTTGATGAATTTTGGATCTTTGATTTTGATATTCAATTAGATACACCTGTAGATAAAATTACTCTTGAACAACTGCCAGAACGGTCAGGAGCTTTGGCATTTATGGAGTTAGGGCAAAAAACTCCTGTATTCCAAAACAACCAGGTAGAAGTTACTGTTAAAGCTGCCCGTCGCATGGGTGAATTATTATTAGAGTTGGAAAATAGGGGAATTGAAAAGTTAACAGCACAGCGGTTTATTTTACAATGTGTGTTAGCGATGTTTGCAGAAGATAGACAACTTTTACCCCGTGATATGTTTATTTCTTGCGTTCAAGATTGTATGAAAGGTGCAAGTTCTTATGATGTTTTGGGTGGTTTATTTCGGGAAATGAATCAACCAGGAAAAACCCC
The DNA here is from genome assembly GCF_034931405.1 of Anabaena sp. UHCC 0451. Lineage (NCBI taxonomy): Bacteria > Bacillati > Cyanobacteriota > Cyanophyceae > Nostocales > Nostocaceae > Anabaena > Anabaena sp. UHCC 0451. Next base: position 168,094 of record NZ_JAYGHA010000003.1, read on the forward strand.
AGCGGGACGTTATCAAGGAGTAGATTATTTTAACGGAGGTTTATTTTCCCGAATTGATGCAATTGAATTAACCAGGGAAGAATTAAATTTTTTAGATGTGTCTGCGCGAGAGAATTGGAGTAAAGTCCGTCCGGCTATTTTTGGGAATTTATTTGAAGGAAGTATATATAAAGAAGAACGTCACGCGAGAGGAATTCATTATACTTCTGAAGTGGATATTATGAAAATTGTCCGTCCCACAATTAGCCGTTATTGGGAAGAGAGAATCGAGGAAGCAAACACAGTTAAAGAACTGGGAAAATTGCAACTAGAATTACAAAGTTATCGAGTTTTAGATCCTGCTTGTGGTTCTGGTAATTTTCTTTATATTGCATATCAGGAATTAAAAAAAGTTGAAAAAACACTATTAGAGAAAATGCAATCTTTGAGTAAATCTCCAGATAAACAAATGCAAATGGGTTTGGTGACACCTTTGCAATTTTATGGAATGGACACAAATCCGTTTGCTGTGGAATTAGCGCGGGTGACATTGATGATTGCGCGGAAGATTGCAATTGATAATTTACAGTTAACTGAACCTGCTTTACCTTTGGATACTTTAGATAATAATATTGTTTGTCAAGATGCTTTGTTTAGTGAATGGGTAAAAGCTGATGCTATTATTGGAAATCCGCCGTTCTTGGGTGGTAAAAAACTCCGAATAGAATTAGGAGATGAATATTCAGAGAAGATATATCAAGCTTTTCCAGATGTCAAAGGACAACCAGATTTTTGTGTATTTTGGTTTAGGAAAGCGGCTGATTTATTAGATAATAAAGGTAGAGCAGGATTAGTTGGTACAAATTCTATTGCTCAAGTTTCAGGGAGAAAAGCCAGTTTAGATTATATTGTTAGTAATGGGGGAATTATTCATGATGCAATTTCCACTCAAGTGTGGTCAGGAGATGCTGCGGTTCATGTTAGTATTGTTAATTGGACAAAGGAAAAACAAAGACAAAACTTTTTGGATAATGTTGAAGTTCCATTTATTTCTTCATCTCTAAAAACCGAAATATCTGTTACCTCTGCAAAAACTTTGGTAGTAAATAAAGGATTTTCATTTGAAGGATGTAAATTAATAGGAAAAGGATTTATTATATCAGAAACAGAAGCAAAGGAATGGATTGCTGCAAATTTCAATAATCAGAAAGTTCTAAAACCAATGATTGACGGAAGAGGTTTAATAAATTCATTTGAAAAACTAGATTGGGTAATTGATTTTGCTAATATGTCAATTGAAGAAGCTTGTGAGTATAAAGAGCCATTTAATAGAGTTAGAGAGAATGTTAAACCTGAGAGAGAAAAGAATAAAAATAAAAAAACTCGTGAAAACTGGTGGTTATTTGAAAGATATAGACCAGCTATGAGAAAGGCTTTAGAAAGTTTGAGTTTTTATTTTGCTTTACCAAAAATTGCTAAATGGGTAATTTTTACACCTGTTGATATTTCTATTTTACCCTGTGAAGCTAATATGGTAATTGCTTCAGATGATTTTTATATTTTAGGTATTCTCACATCTAATGTACATCAAATTTGGGTAAAAGCGCAAAGTTCAACTTTAAAAGGTGACACTCGCTATACTAATACAACCTGTTTTGAAACTTTCCCATTTCCGCAAACAGCAGATATAAAAATAGTCCAACAAATTCGCACCAAAGCCGAAGAACTACATCAATATCGGACTCAACAAATGGAAATAAAACAATGGGGAATCACCACATTATATAATAAATTCTTCAACGAACCCAGCAGCCAACTTTATAAACTGCATCAACAATTAGATAAACTGGTAATGACAGCTTATAACTTTCAACCCAATGATGATATTTTAGAAAAACTCCTCATATTGAATTTAGAACTAGCCGAAAAAGAAAAACAGGGAATTAAAATTATTGGACCTTGTTCACCAACTTAAATAACAAGATACCCGACAGTTGAAATACTCTCTGGGCGATTATAAATCGCGGCTACACAGACAAAACCCACCTATTCCTTCGGAACGCTCCGCGAACGTGGGTTCAGAAGCCTTGATTTTTCATTAGTCCACGTATCCCTTACGGGACCGAAGGAATAGGTGGACTTCGCTTGTGTAGTAGCGAATTATATTCGCTGCAAATAATCGAGACAATTTTAATTTACAAGTTTCCAAGAATGAATAGGGAGGAAATAGAAGCCATGTTTGGATTAAGTGAGTTAAAACAAACACGAGTTTATCAAGAAGCTGTACAAGAAGGAAGAGAAGAAGGAAGAGAAGAAGGAGAACACAAAGCTAAATTAGAAACAGTTCCCAGATTGTTAGCATTAGGTTTAACTACAGAACAAATCGCACAAGTTGTAAATTTAAGTTTGGAGGAAGTCGTACAGATTTTACAAAAACTGCGTCAGACACAACAAAAAAGTCAAGAATAACCAATAAATAAATTAAATAAGATTCCCGATTCCTCAAAGAAGTCGGGAATCTGATAATAAAACTCAAGCTACAATTGCATTCAGTCTCTTGACTTTTTCAACCTATGCTACCAGTCATCTATTCTGACGAATTTTTAGATCACAAAACTGGGCGTTATCATCCAGAAAAACCAGAACGTTTAACTGCGATTGTCAAAGCTTTAAAAAATGCTCACTTTGCTGAAAAAATCAACTGGTTACCTCCCACACCAGTCAAATCTGAGTTAATGTCTTGGATAGAAACCGCCCATACTCCCACATATATTAAAAAACTTAAAGATATTGCTGCTAGTGGTGGCGGTTATTTGGATGGAGATACCCCAGTTTCCCCCCGTAGTTATGATGTAGCGTTGTTAGCAGTAAGTGCTTGGTTAGATGGGATAAATGAGATTTTAACTAGGGAAAATCCCGCTTTTGTATTAGCGCGTCCACCCGGACATCATGCTGAAAGTAATACAGGCATGGGGTTTTGCTTATTTTCTAATGCGGCAATAGCAGCTTTATATGCTTTAAAACAACCGGGAATAAACCGCGTTGCTATCTTAGACTGGGATGTTCATCACGGTAATGGTACTCAAGCGATAGTGGAGACTCACCCGCAAATTGCATATTGTTCTTTACATCAGTACCCCGCTTATCCTGGTACTGGGAAAACTTCCGAAAAAGGTTTGCATAATAATGTTTTAAATTTACCCTTACCTCCTGGTAGTGATATCAGTGAATATCAACCGCTGTGGGAACAAAAAATAATCCCTTTCTTAACCAACTTTCAGCCAGATTTACTGATTGTTAGTGCTGGTTATGATGCTTTAGCAGATGATCCTTTAGCAAGTGTAAATTTACAACCTGAAGATTTTGGTTTATTCACTCAATATTGTTTAGGTATAACTCGGAAAATTTTATTTGGTTTAGAAGGTGGCTATGATTTAGCAACATTATCAAAATCAGTAGTTGCTACTATTGAAGCTTGTTTAGTTTAGTGCTGTTTTGAAAGTATAGTAATCTGATTATTTACGGATTCTATACTCAACTATATTTAAGACTTTGCTACTCAAATTAGTATGTTTATATTTCCCAAATATTTGCCCTCCTAGCTTTTCTGCAATCCTTCTGCTGGCTATATTTTCCTGATCTACAGGATATCTGAGATACTCATAATCTAAGTTAGCATTAGCCCATTCTTTCAGAGATTTAATTGTTTCTGTCCCATAGCCTTGACCAAAGGCTGATTTTTTTAACCAAATTCCAGTTTGGGGATATTTACTATTAATTTTATATATGCCACTACAGCCTAAAAATTCTTGAGAATCTTTTTTAAGAATTACAAATATTAAATTTTCTCCTCTTTGCATTTCTAGTAAAGATTGATTGATAAAAAATTCAGTATCTCCAATTTCTCTAGGTGGAGCAGCATATAAATAAGTTGTAATTTCCAGGGTGAATTCTTGAAAAAGGTCTTGTTTATATTTGAGTGATATCGGCTCTAATAGTAGGCGATTGGTGAATATTGCTAATTGTAAATATTCCATAATCATTCTGAACTAACCAGTAATATAAAGTACATTTAATTAACAGTATTTGTGGTCAGCACAACAGACGTTATTTTTACTTATAGTATTTTTCTGTATTGTCTCTCACTAAATCTAGGTTAAATTCATCAAATCTTTAGGGAGAAAAGTTTGTCATGGGGTTTTGAAAGAGCTAAAGTTTTGTTAAGATACTATTGCTAGGAATTAATCAACGAAATTGACCTCATCAGGGTGTTGAAAAACAAATAGCACTAGTAGCCTCTAAAAGTTCAGAAGGTGAACCAATGACTACCTACATTTTTTTTGACCAAGCCATCCGTATGTTGACCAATGCCTATTTGATTTCAGCAATCCTCTTAATTGCAGCTTCTAGTATCGGTTTAGCCGTGATTGAAACAATTGAAAAAACAGGAGAACACTAAATTTACCCTCCTGGTGTGTAGTTCGGAAACCACAATATCTATCTAATAGGCTTGTTCGTCTGGTATCAGAGGGACAGCAATCGCTTCAAGTCTCACAGCGTTGCAGGTTTACCTGGAATTGGTGAAAGTTTTCAGTCTCGCAGGTAACTGTACCGCTACTGGGGCGCAAATAACCAATTAAAAATCAAGCAAGATGGCAAGATTTTTTGTAACAGTACAAAAGTACGATCTGAGGAGTTTATATTTTTGATGAAGAATACCGTTGTTTCTTTTATGTAATTTCTCAGTTGAAGAATTTTTATATAAAGTTTTGTAAATATATAGATTTGTAACAGAATCAAGAAGAATCTGATTCTCGACTTTTCAGAGAAATCGGGGATTTGCTTTATTTATGTCCTTAAGGATTGTAGGATTTGGTAATTAACTTTTATTGATGATCACTATGCCTGTTTCGGCCACTTTATCCCAATTGGTTGAAGTTCTGTCAGCCTGTCCAGTGAATTTACCTGCATCTGTCTTAACCCAAGTAAGCAATGGTATCCAAACAGACACTAGGCTTTTACAGCCAGGTGAGGTATTTTTGGCTTTGCGTGGTGAAAAATTTGATGGACACGAGTTTGTAGCGATGGCGATCGCCAAAGGAGCGATCGCGGCCATTGTGGATTATACTTACAATAATCCTGAGTTTCCTGTATTACAAGTTTCCAATACCTTGAAAGCATATCAGCAAATTGCTAGATGGTGGCGGGATTCCTTTGCGATTCCAGTCATTGGAGTAACAGGTTCAGTAGGTAAAACCACAACAAAAGAACTCATCACCGCAGTTTTAGCAACTAAAGGACAAGTTCACAAAACATACAGTAATTTTAATAATGAAATCGGTGTCCCCAAAACTCTGTTAGAAATGGGTGCAGAAGATGATTTTGCTGTCATAGAAATGGCGATGCGAGGGAGGGGACAAATTGCGGAACTTACGCACATCGCTAGACCGACCATCGGTGTAATCACTAATGTTGGCACGGCACATATTGAGTTACTTGGTTCAGAACAAGCTATAGCTGAGGCGAAATGTGAGTTATTAGCAGAAATGCCTCGTGATAGTGTAGCAATTCTCAATTATGATAGTCCTCTATTAATGACAACAGCGGTGAAATTTTGGCAGGGAAAAGTGATTAGTTATGGCTTTTCTGGTGGCGATATTCAAGGGAAATTAATTGATAATGAAGTTGTGGAAGTGGCGGGAATGCGTTTACATTTACCGTTACCTGGTCGTCACAATGCCAGTAATTTTTTAGCAGCTTTAGCAGTAGCGAAAGTATTAGAAATTGATTGGAAAAACCTGCAAGCTGGGGTGGTTGTGAATATGCCTGGTGGGCGATCGCAACGGTTTACTTTACCTAATGATATTCTAATTTTAGATGAAACTTATAATGCTGCCCCAGAAGCAATGTTAGCAGCTTTACAGTTATTAGCGGATACTCCAGGACAGCGAAAAATTGCTATTTTGGGGGCAATGAAGGAATTAGGAAACAGATCCGCACAACTGCATCAACAGGTTGGGGAAATGGTACAAAAATTGAATTTAGATGGTTTATTGGTGTTAGTAGATAGCCAAGATGCGGAAATTATCGCTAACAGTGCTAAAGGTATTCCTTGCGAATGTTTTTCTACTCATGTCGATTTAGTAGCCAGATTAAAAACTTATGTACAGAATGGCGATCGCTTATTATTTAAAGCTGCCCATTCTGTAGGATTGGATCGAGTTGTTAATCAGTTTAGGGGCGAAATTCAACAACACTAAACTGTATTGTGGTAAGAATTCAGGTCAGGCGATCATATCCTCAATTTCTTTTATTTATTGTGTCCATAAATAATAAATTGATCTGGTGAAGTCGGGGATCTGGGTATGAACGATTGCTATATCTGAATTCTGCTGTACTTCCCTCCCTCCGTCATCTTTTATTCTTCGACTCGATACCCTAATTCTGCTAATCTCACTCGTGATTGTCGCCATTTTGGTTGCACTTTCACAAATAATTCTAGATAAACTTTACCAGCAATTAGTTTTTGAATTTGTTCACGAGCCTCACTACCAATTGCTTTCAGCATTGTCCCACCTTTACCAATTAAAATTCCTTTTTGGGAATCTCTCTCGATGTTAATAGTTGCGAGTACACGGGTAATACTGGGGGTTTCTTCAACTAAATCAATGGCGATCGCTACTGAATGAGGTACTTCTTCACGAGTTAATAATAAAATTTGTTCCCGAATTAATTCCCCCATAATAAACCGTTCTGGTTGGTCTGTCACTAAATCTGGAGGATAGTAAAACGGACCTGTTTCTAAATGTCCAATTAATAATTCTTGCAGTTCTATTAAACCGTCACCAGTCTGGGCAGAAAATTTCACAGTTTGCCATTGATGCTCATTCGCTAACTGAATGTAACTATCATCTATTTTCTGAGAATCTGACGGTTGTTCGTCAATTTTATTAATGCCCAAAATTACTGGTGTTTGACTACGGCTGAGTAGCTCAATAATAAAGCGATCGCCACCACCACAAGCCACTGTTCCATCAACTACAAAAAGTACCACATCTACCGAATCAATCGCAATTCTGGCATTTTTTACCAACACTTCCCCCAATTGATGATGAGGTTTATGAATTCCTGGTGTATCTACAAAAATTAACTGCGCTTTTTCTGTAGTTAAAATTCCCCGCAAGCGATTTCTTGTAGTTTGAGCTATCGGTGATGTGATCGCAATTTTTTGCCCTACTAATTGATTCATTAAAGTAGATTTACCGACATTGGGACGGCCAATAATGCCGATAAAACCAGATTTAAATTCAGGAGGAGCTTGGGGAATTGTTGCTTCTTCTGAAAACGAGAAGCTATAATTATCACTACTACTCACCTTTGACTCCACCTTCATATTTTACAGTTAGGATAAATTGGTTTTTTCTCAAATCAAAAATAGACATAAAATCACTCTGCTATGTGCGAGTATGTCTTTATTTTCAGTTTAATCTATTACTGAATCTATTTTCATCTCAATTTCAAAACTATTAGGACTTATACCAATTCTGTATAAAGATGCGCCAAATTTAGAAAGGAACAAACCACAGAGGCACAGAGAACACAGAGGAGGAAAATACAAGTTTACAAAATTCGGCGCAGCCTCACAAAGAAATGGTATTACGTAAGTGTCACATTCAATATCTATTGTAGGGTGTGTCAGACTCGATAAATCCTACAAATAAATAGATTTTTAACATCTGACGCACCCTAAGCAAAGGTTTATGTTCCTGCTAAGTTTCGCAATTTTGCATCTAAGTGAGTCCGGTCTGCTAACGTTTGCAACATTGGTCCATGTTCAGTAAATTCAACAATACTTACAGAACCAACTGGACATCCCCAACGATAACGAAAGCGTCCGACATCAATTCCTAGCAAACTACAGAGAATAATTCTGATCGTTGCTTTATGGGTAACAACTAAAACATTGCCGCTACTATAAAGATGCTTAATTTCTTCAATTACTCGCATAGCACGAGAAGCAATTGTGATGGCTAATTCTCCCCCATTAGGCGCATACCAAGCCGGATCAGCTGACCAGCGCAGATAATCATCATGATATTCACGACTGATCACTTCCGGGGTTTTTCCTTCCCATTGTCCATAGTTAATTTCCCTTAAACCATCGCGCAATTCTGGTTGCATTTCTATCATCGTACACAATGGTTTTGCTGTCTCCATAGTTCGACGCATGGGACTAGAAAAAATTGCCCTCCAAGGGGTAGAACTATACGCAGTAGCAAAAGCCTTGGCCATTTCTACGCCTTCAGAGGTCAATTCTGAGTCTATTGCCCCGCAAAAGGCATGATTTCGACTGCATTCTGTTTCTCCATGACGGAGTAGGTAAAGGGTTAGGCTCATAAAAATGTTCGATATATGGGAAACTCAGTCAAATTTTGGCTAATCTATGTTTTACCAACTCTACCGCTAACTGTATAGCGGCTTTCATACTCGTGGCATCAGCAATACCCTTTCCTGCAATATCAAACGCGGTTCCATGATCCGGTGAAGTCCGTACAAATGGTAAACCAATAGTAGTATTTACAGCCCGGTCAAAGGCCATCAATTTCACTGGAATTAAGCCTTGGTCATGATAAAGCGCCAGGTAAGCATCAGCGGGATTTTTGATGTCAGAATTACCATACCAAGCTTGACCAGGTTTCACCCACATTGTATCTGGTGGTATGGGTCCTTCTAGCTGTAAATGGGGGCGTTTTTGGCATTCTGCTTCTAACCAGGGAATTAACCAGTCTATTTCTTCTCTTCCTAATTGTCCCATTTCCCCACTGTGGGGATTTAAACCTGCGATCGCAATTCTCCCATTTTCGATCCCAAAATCTCTCTGTAAACACTCTTCTAATAAATCCAGTTTCTTTGTTAATAATTGCGGTGTTAAGGTTTGAGATACTTGACATAAAGGTATATGTGTGGTAGCAAGTAAAGCCCGGAGAGTCCAACCAGTGAAGGGCGATCGCGCTACAAATAACATTCCAAATCTATCAACACCAGCCTTCTCGGCTAATAGTTCCGTTTGTCCTGGATAATCATATCCTGCTGCTTTCCAAGCTGATTTGGCAATTGGACCGGTGACAATCCCATCAAAATCACCAGCTAAAGTCTGCGCTATCGCGTATTCCATATAAGCAAAACTCGCTGTACCACTCACCGCATTCCCCACTCCGGTCACAATTTCACCTGAGTTTGCTATATCAATCACAGTCAACTCATCTGGATTTGCCAAAGCAGTCAAATCATCAGTATTTTTAATAAGATTTTTATACTGTTCAATTAGTAAATTCCGATTACCTACTAAAACAAAATTACAGTTTTTGCTAACGTCAGCATCTGCCAAAGCCTTTAAAATTACCTCTATTCCAATTCCAGCCGGATCTCCTAGTGTTAGTGCTAAACGAGGAAGCTGATTTATTTGATACATGAAATTCATACCTCAATTATTCTTAATTTTGCCTGTTAAGTAACCTACTCGGAAATAGATCCCCGACTTCTTCAAAGATTTGGGGATCTGGATATTGCTTCTGTACACCCCAGTATCTTGGGACTAATCCACGATGGATTACCTGCTAAAGTGGTTTAGAATTATTCATAAAGGTCTAATCCTCAAGCCAGTTGAAGACCTAGTTTACCTGAGTTACCAGACTAGCAAAAATGAGATTTGAGCGATCAAGTTAAGTAAAGCAGTCTCATAAACCGGAAAAATCAACAAACCATTCACTTGACAAAGGAGAATCACAGCAAATGGGCGGCGAAATCTTAAATGCAGCTATGTTATCTTTCGGCTTAATCTTTGTAGGTTGGGCTTTGGGCGCATTATTGCTAAAAATTCAAGGCGCAGAAGAATAAGCAGGGTAGATGGGGTGATGGGGTGATGGGGTGATGGGGAGAAAATTCTTTACCTGTTCCCTATTCCCTGTTCCCTGTTCCCTCTCTTCTGAAAAAAATGTAAAGTTTTATTTCTATAACTAATTCTGTTAAGATTTTTATCATAAAACATTAAAATTTATAAAGACCCTCATGACATTATTAATCGTCGGTGCCACTGGCACCTTAGGAAGACAAGTGGCTCGTCGTGCTATCGATGAGGGGTATAAAGTACGCTGTTTGGTTCGGAGTCCTAAAAAAGCTGCATTTCTCAAAGAATGGGGTGCAGAACTGGTGAGAGGTGACTTGTGTTATCCCCAAACCCTAGAAGCAGCCTTAGCAGGTGTAACTCAAGTGATAGATGCTTCCACCTCTCGCGCTACAGATTCATTAACTATTAAACAGGTAGATTGGGATGGTAAGGTAGCGTTAATTCAAGCCGCAAAAGCTGCTGGTGTAGAGCGGTTTATTTTCTTTTCCATTCTCGATGCTGACAAATACCCCAAAGTACCGCTGATGGAAATTAAGCGGTGTACAGAATTATTTTTAGCTGAATCTGGTTTAAATTATACCATTTTACGTTTAGCTGGTTTTATGCAAGGCTTAATTGGTCAATATGGCATACCCATTTTAGAAAATCAGCCAGTGTGGGTAACGGGTGCTTCTTCCCCAGTGGCTTATATGGATACTCAGGATACTGCTAAATTTGCCATTCGCGCTTTGAGTGTACCAGAAACCGAAAAACAAACTTTCCCCGTTGTTGGTACTCGTGCTTGGAGTGCAGAGGAAATAATTAATATTTGTGAACGCTTATCTGGGAAAGATGCCAGAGTAACGCGGATGCCAATTGGCTTACTACGTGGTGTCCAAGGTGTGCTGCGGTTCTTCCAGTGGGGATATAACATTGCTGACAGACTAGCCTTTACAGAAGTCTTAGCTAGTGGCAGACCTTTAAATGCCCCAATGGACGAAGTATACACCGTTTTTGGTTTAGATAAACAACAAACAGCTACCGTAGAGACCTACTTGCAAGAGTATTTCAGCCGGATTATGAAAAAGCTGAAAGAGTTAGACTACGAGAAAAATAAAACTAAAAAACAGAAGAATAAAAAAACACCTTTTAAACAGTCTTCAAAAGCTAATAGTCAATAAAATCTTCGACAGGTGATTACATTAGCCCAAAATATGTAACCATTACTAAAGATCAAGCATCGCCTAAACTTGGATATTTGAATGTGCCGAAAGCAGGCATTATCTACAACGACGTTAAACCGATAGCGGTTCGAGTCGCTATTGAACTTAAAGACCAGCTAACCGCTGCTGGTTGGGATGTGTATGTGACAGCCAGTATCGGTGGTATCTTGGGCTACTCTAATCCAGATAGTCCTGTATGCCACACCCCAATAGAAGCTCTCACACCGCCTGGTTTTGACTCAGATATGGCGTTTGCAGTGGTATTAGGGGGAGACGGAACTGTTTTAGCCGCTTCCCGTCAAGTTGCCCCCTGTGGCATACCATTGTTAACTGTGAATACTGGTCACATGGGATTTTTGACAGAAGCCTACCTGAACCAACTACCCCAAGCCATAGAACAGGTAATGGCAGGCCAGTATGAAATTGAAGAACGAGTTATGCTCACCGTCAAAGTGCTACGGGGAGACATGGTACAGTGGGAAGCCTTATGTTTAAATGAAATGGTGTTACATCGAGAACCATTGACCTCGATGTGCCATTTTGAAATTGCAATTGGTCATCATGCAGCAGTGGATATTGCCGCCGATGGTGTAATTGTTTCTACACCAACGGGTTCAACTGCTTATTCATTAAGCGCCGGTGGACCAGTTATTACTCCTGGTGTACCTGTGTTGCAGCTAGTACCAATCTGTCCCCATTCGCTCGCTTCGAGGGCTTTGGTGTTTCCCGATCATGAACCAGTTAATATCTATCCAGTTAATATTCCCCGGTTGGTGATGGTAGTAGATGGAAATGGTGGGTGTTATGTATTGCCAGAAGATCGAGTATATTTAGAGCGATCGCCATACAAGGCTCGCTTTATTCGGTTACAATCACCAGAGTTTTTCCGCGTTTTACGGGAAAAATTAGGTTGGGGTTTACCACATATCGCTAAACCCAATTCTGTAGAATTACCGTAATTGCCAGTAGTCAGTGGTTAATGGTCATTAAAACTGGTTTTCTTCCAGAATTGGTAGTTAGGCAATTGTATTGGAAATCAGTCATGAAAATTGCATCTTGGGAAGGTCGATATTATAGACCAAAACGTGCTAAAACATCCTTGGTACTAATTTGCAACTAGTAGTATTCCTGGAGATTTTCCCAACAATGTAATAGGTAATAACTGATGGAACATAGTTTTTTCCCCTTACCAATTACCAATTACCAATTACCAATTACCAATTAATATGATACTTGCTCACAGTGCCTGTGTTCTGGTGATTGAACCCGATGATAGTGTAGCTAATCAACTAGCTTTTGATTTACAAGAAGCTGGCTATGATGCGTTTGTGGCGCATGATGCGGCCAGTGGCTTGCAACAATGCCGTGAACTCCAACCTGCTTTAATTGTTGTAGACCGGATGCTGACTGGAGAATCAGGACTATCTTTGTGCAGAAATCTCCGCATCATCGGTCATCATTCCCCTGTATTAATTTTAATGGCAAGGGATACAGTTGATGATCGTGTAGCTTGTCTTGAAGCAGGTGCTGATGATTATATTCTTAAACCTTATCGTGCAGAAGATTTTTTGAAGCTGATTCGTCTATACCTCAAACCTGATGTTGATACTAACGAACAGTTACGCTTTGGGGATTTGATCCTAGATATTGCTATTCGTCGCGTTATCTACAATAGTAGAGCTATCGACTTGACTATGAAGGAATTTGAACTATTAAAGTTTTTTATGGAACATCCTCGTGAGGTATTAACCCGTGAACAAATTTTAGAAAATGTCTGGGGTTATGACTTTATGGGTGAGTCAAATGTGATTGAAGTATATATTCGCTATTTGCGGTTAAAAATTGAAGAGGAAGGGCAAAAACGCCTAATTCAAACGGTGCGCGGTGTAGGATATGTATTAAGAGAATCCTGAGATGCTCCCCTAGCAATAATTCCCAGGACGGATCTAAAAGTTTAAGCTCAGATATGCAGTTGTAAAATTAGCAACTTAAACTCAATCGCATTGAAGTTAAGTATACTTTACCTGGAAAGTCTCTACATCCTTTCCGGGAGATATCTATTACATTAATTTCAGTTGATCTTAAACTCAATAACTTTTTCCCAAAGCAATTGACAACTTCCCGGCTCAAAACCTAGTGTAGTATTGCGTGCTGTGTTAAAAAGAATCAATAGTTATTAGGGATCTAGGATGAATAAATTAACTTTTTATGTCGTTTTGTTACACGGTTTGTTTTTAGGTATGGGAACTGCTGGCGGCCAGTCATTAGAGACAAAAGCCAGGGAAAATCTAGTAACTTCACCTCAAATAACGTTACCATCATCGCAACTATGGGTAATTAATCAGAATCAACAGGTAGAAAAACAAGATTTTGTGTGGGTTGTACCAGATCCAAAAAAAGCCAGACATCAACCTTTGTTACAAATTGCTCAAACTACTAATAAACTCCCAAAAAAACCAGGTTCTAGCACTAAACCACCTAAAGCTGATGATTTAGAACCATTTGATGATGTTGTCAAAGATAGCCAGAAACTAGAGGGTCTATTTACTCTTTATCGCCAAAAAGAAACTAATAAAATTTATTTAGAAATTCAGCCAGAACAGCTACAAAAAAACTTTTTAGCTACAGCCACCTTAGAATCTGGTATTGGTGAAAAAGGAATTTATAGTGGTCTACCGTTGCAAGACTTTCTATTTTATTTCCAACGCATAGATAATAAAATGCAGTTCGTTATTCGCAATGTTAATTTTAGAACTCGTGAAGGAGATCCCCAGGCACGCTCGTTAAAGCGGTCTTTTAGTGATTCTGTTCTTTACAATCTTGATATTAAAAGTATTCATCCACAACGGAAAACAATCCTCATTGATTTAGGTGATTTACTACTGGCAGATTTAGCTGGTTTATCTGCCAGTTTAGAATTAGCAGCAAGTCCAGAACAAGCCTATTTTGGAAATGCAAAGGTTTTTCCACATAATCTAGAAGTGCAATCAATTCTCAATTTTACTAATAGTGCAAGCACCCCAAATCAAGGTTTGAGTGTGCTGGCTGATAGTCGTGGCTTTACTCTCAAGCTTCATTACAGTATTTCTCAACTACCTAATAATAATTATCAACCGCGCTTGGCAGATGATCGAGTAGGATATTTTATTACTGCACATCAAAATTTATCCATAAATGATCGCAATGATGCTTTTGTTCGTTATATTAATCGCTGGAATTTGGAAAAACAAGATCCTACCGCTGCCATTTCTCCACCGAAAAAGCCGATAGTTTTCTGGATTGATAATGCCGTACCTTTTGAATATCGTAGTGCAATTAAAGAAGGGGTATTAATGTGGAATCAAGCTTTTTTGAAAGCGGGATTTAAGGATGCAATTGAAGTCCAACAGATGCCAGATAATGCTACATGGGATGCGGCAGATATTCGTTACAATACAATTCGCTGGATTAATACTGTTGATGGTTATTTTGCTCTTGGTCCATCCCGCGTTAATCCGTTGACTGGAGAAATTTTAGATGCAGATATTCTGGTGGATGCTAGTTTTGTCAGAGCATTAAAAAATGAGTATCGGCAACTTATTCAACCCAACCAATCACAAACTCCAATTTCCCTATCAGCATTGATGCAAAATCGCCCACTTTGTAATAAAGGTGATAAAAATACTAAAGGTTTAATTGGTAATTTATCTAAATTAGCAGGAGAGTATGATTTATGCTATGGCATAGAATCTGCTAATCAATTTGCTTTTGGTGCATTGGCAATGTCACTATTAGCAAATACTACTCCAAATCAAGAGCAAATTAAAGATTATACTCATCAATATTTACGTTTAATTATTGCTCATGAAGTTGGTCATACTTTAGGTTTGCGGCATAATTTTCGCGGTAGTAATCTCTTACAACCAGAGGAGATGAATAATCTAGAAATCACTCGGACTAAAGGTTTGACTGCTTCGGTGATGGATTATGTTCCTCCTAATATAGCCCCTCGTGGTACAGTCCAGGGCGATTATTTTCCTAGTCAGGTGGGAAGTTATGATCAATGGGCAATTCAATATGGTTATACTTCTTTTGGGGCAAAAAGTGCGATCGCCGAAAAACCTTTTTTAGCAGAAATAGCTAAACAATCAGAAAACCCAGAGTTGAGTTATTCTCCTGATGAAGATACGTCGGAAATTGATCCCACATCTGCACCTTGGGATAATAGCGGTAATGTGCTAGTTTATTCTCGCTGGCAGTTGGATAATTCCCAGTTGATGTGGGAACGTTTAAATCAGGGTTATTCCAATTCTGGTGACAGTTATAGTGATTTAACTGAACAATTTAGCACCATATTTGGTAATTATTTACAGCAGTTAAGTTATACTATTAAATACGTTGGCGGGCAGTCTTTTTACAGAGTCAATCCTAGTGAAAACAAAGGAAGATTACCATTTGTAGCAGTTCCTGTAGAACAACAAAGACAGGCATTAGCAACATTACAGGAGTATGTTTTTGCTGAGGATGCGCTGAATTTTTCACCGGAATTACTGAATAAATTAGCACCTTCTCGTTGGCGACATTGGGGTAGTACACCGAGAATGGGACGTTTAGATTACCCGATTCATGATTTAGTTTTGTTTGTGCAGAGTATTGTATTGAGTGATTTACTTTCTAGCGATCGCCTTTCGCGGATGAAGGATATTGAACTGAAAAGCAAACCTGGAAAAGCATTGACTATACCAGAGTTATTTACTACTTTACAAACGGGAATTTGGACAGAAGTTTTACAACCAAAAGGTAAATTAAAAATCTCTAGTTTGCGTCGGGGTTTACAACGGCAATATGTCAATTTTTTAACAGCGATGGTATTGCGAAAAGCAGATGTACCTGAAGATGCTCGCACTTTAGCTTGGTATAAACTTAAACAATTAGACCAGCAACTCAAACGGGTGAAGTCAGATGATGAATATACCAAAGCCCATTTATTAGAAACCCGCGATCGCATTGAAAAAGCTTTAAATGCTCCTTTGCAGGGAAATTAATGAACCGGGAACTGTGTAAGCGATGAAATCACCCATTAACTTATTTGAATATGAGCAGTTAGCAAAAGCCCATCTACCAAAAATGGCTTTTGATTATTACAGTAGTGGTGCGTGGGATGAAATCACCTTACAGGATAATCGGGCTGCTTTTACACGGGTGAAACTGCGTCCTAAAATGCTAGTTGATGTCAGTGAAATCAACTTGACAACCAAAGTTTTAGGTGCATCGTTGCAGTTACCTCTGCTCATTGCACCAATGGCTTTTCAGTGTCTTGCCCATCCAGAGGGAGAAATTGCTACAGCAAAAGCCGCAGTTTCCGCAGGTGTAGGCATGGTGTTGAGTACCCTGGCTACCAAGAGTTTAGAAGAAGTAGCAACGGTTTCCGATGGTTTGCAATGGTTTCAGCTTTACATTCACAAAGATCGGGGTTTAACTCGTGCTTTGGTAGAAAGAGCATACACCGCAGGTTACAAAGCATTATGTTTAACTGTAGATGCGCCAGTGTTGGGAAAACGAGAGCGAGATCAACGCAATGAATTTACCTTACCCCCTGGTTTGCATCCTGCTAATTTAACCAAGATATCAGGGTTAGATATTCCCCAGGGACAGGGAGAGTCTGGTTTATTAACCTATTTTTCCCAACAGATTAATCCTGCACTGACTTGGAAAGATTTAGAATGGTTACAATCTCTGAGTCCCTTACCGTTGGTTTTGAAAGGGATTTTGCGGGGTGATGATGCGCTGCGGGCTGTAGAATCTGGCGCTCAAGGGATTGTGGTTTCTAATCATGGTGGTAGACAATTAGATGGGGCGATCGCATCCATAGATGCTTTACCGGAAATAGTAGCAGCAGTAGACGGTAGAGCAGAAGTTTTGTTAGATGGTGGTATCCGTCGAGGTACAGATATCCTCAAAGCTTTAGCATTAGGCGCAAAAGCTGTTCTTATCGGTCGTCCTGTCCTATGGGGTTTAGCGGTATCTGGACAAGCTGGAGTAGCTGACATTATTTCCCTTCTCAAAGAGGAATTAACTACAGCAATGGCTCTGGGCGGCTGTGCTAGTTTACAAGATATTGATTCTAGCTTGGTTAGACAGACTTGAAAAAAATTTGTAAATAAATCAATAATCCTAGTTGCAAAATCAAAAACATAGGTTATACTAATAAAGTGCCATCCACAAGGGCGGGTGGCGGAATTGGTAGACGCACCGCACTCAAAATGCGGCACCGAAAGGTATAGGAGTTCGATTCTCCTCCCGCCCACTTTCAAAAAATCTTCTCAGGAAATCAGCTTTTAAGCATCATATCCTTGAGGTTAGACGCTTCAATAATTTCTGTAACCTTAATTTTGCTATTACATATATAGATTTTAGGAGAATCTAACTCCTATCTTTCAACCCTCGCTCGTCTTGCTTGCAGAAGCAGTAGAGCAAAGTATCTTATCGTGTTTATTTCACCAACACCCACAGTTTTTTCTATTCACACTGTACCATGAGGGAGCAGATAACAGCTAGTGCTGGAGATTGATTTTGTTTAATTGCGCTTAATCATAATATTCAGAATTAAAATTAATATTTTTTAAATGTTTGTTTAAAAAAATCTTGTTTTAGGATATCCTTGAAACAAGTGTTTAAAAGCTAAACTAAAATTTAAACAAAACAGTGCTTTATTTAGATGGAGTACAAAACCTTTTATGGCTAGTGGATTTACTAGACAAGAAACCATTGCTTTGACTGGTATAAGCTCTGGCAGACTAAGTTACTTAGACAGAACTGAGTTAGTAGTACCAGAGAAGTTTGGTAATCCTCAGCACCCTAAAGTCGTTTATAAGTGGCAGCAAATTCTAGAAATTAAAACTATTGAAAGATTGAGAGAGAAACTTTCATTACAGGAAATTAGAAAAGTTTTAGATTTTTTAAAGTTAAGAAATCATGAATATTCATTTTTTCAGCATCGCCTAGTTTTTGTTAATTCCCAACTTTATTTAATTGAAAATATGCAAGATTTTGGTTTAATGGTATTAGAAACATCTGGAAAAAATCAGGGACAAGTCGTAATTAACGAAATTGGAGAAATTGGAGATGTAATTACAGAATTAGCGAGAGAAGCTGAAAAACATCATGTTTTAGATTTTGATAAACGTACAGGAATAGTTTTAAAGAGGTAATAAAAACACATACTAAGGATGGTAAGGAGAAACCAGTCATGAGTTCTAATATAGCTGCAAATAAAATATATCAGCGAGTAATGGAGCATACTGGCTTCTATCGTGATGGTGTACCAACTACAGGAGTTACAGAAGCGGAAGAGATTCGCAAGAATTTAGAAAAGCGTATTAAATACAGTGCGGTAATTAATCCTGAGCAAATTAACGCTACAGCAATATATGAATTATCTGGTTCACCTTGTATTTATTTTACTCAATTAAATGAACCTAATTATAGAGAGTTAGCTAAACTACATAAATTATGTTGGAATCATGGTTTAGCCCCAATGTTGTGGGTAATTACTCCTGATGAAGTTTTGCTTTATAACTCTTATTCTCAACCAAGGGAAGATGATGAAAGTCATCCAAATCGCAATTTAATTGAGAGGTTTGAAACAACAAAAAGCGACTTAGAACGTATGAATAAATACGCTAGTCGGTTGCAAATTGAATCTGGTGAATTTTGGCAGTGGGAAAAAGCCAAGCAAATTGATCGTCAACAAAGAGTAGATTCAGTTCTTGTAAAAGATTTGAATGACGCTGAGAAAGAATTGACCGAAAATCAAAAATTAGATCGTCAATTTGCTCATGCGTTGTTAATACGGTCTGTTTTTGTTGCTTATTTGCAAGATAGGGATATTTTAAATCAAGACTTTTTTATCAATCGCTTTGGAGTAGAATCGTTTAACACATTACTAAATAATAAATTAGCAACTTATAATTTGTTTGAGTGGTTGCAAACAATTTTTAATGGAGATTTATTTCCTGTTTCTTCACAAGAAAGAAATGCTGTAAACAACAAACATCTCAAAATTGCACAAGATTTAATAAGTGGTAAAGTAGATCCAAAAACAGGACAACTACGTTTATGGCGGTATTATGATTTTAAGGTAATCCCCATAGAATTGATTAGTTCAATTTATGAAAGTTTTATTTATGCTACAAATGCTAAATCAGCAAAAGAGAATAGTACACATTATACACCTGTCAATTTAGTTGATTTGGTGCTGTCTGAAGTATTTAAAGAACTAGATGGTAATGCCAAGGTTCTCGATTTAGCTTGTGGTTCAGGTGTATTTTTAGTTGAATCTTTGCGAAGATTAGTTATTAAACGCTGCGGTAATGGAGAAATACCAACTCGTCATCTAATTCGTGAAACACTATATAATCAAATCTTTGGCGTAGATATTAACCCAAAAGCGGTTCAAATTGCTGCTTTCAGTCTTTATCTGACTGCTTTAGAATTAGATTATGAATTAGAGCAAAATCGTCAATTAACACATGATTTAAAATTTGAAAAGCTGATTGGTAAAAATCTATTTACTAGCGACATATTTAATGAAGAAGCAGAATTTAACAAAATAGAAGTATTTGCACAAAAACAATTTCATGCAATTGTTGGTAATCCACCTTGGACAAAATCTAAATCAAATAAATCAGCCGAAGAATATTGTAAGCGTAAACGTCCTGATTCTGGTTATCCAGATGGATATCCTACAGCTTATGGTACACCTCCAGATCAAGCATTTTTATGGCGTATTGGCGACTTTACCAATGATAAAACTTGTATTGGTTTAATTTTGCATGGTAAACCATTTTTTAGTAATGATTCAGCAGGTAAAAAATCAAAACAATATTTGCTAATGAGATATAAGTCAAAAGTTATCATCAATTTGTCTAAATTGCGTCTAGATAAATTATTTCCAAAGTCTAAAGCTCCAGCAATGATCTTAATAGCCGAAGGTAAACGTTCAGAACAGAGAGATAATTTTTATTTTGTATGTCCAGAACGCTCTATAGATTTCAGCCGACATGGTATTGTAGAAATTGGAGCAGAACATATTAAAAAGCTGCCAGTTTTTAGCACAGCATTAGATTCAGATATGCTGAAAATTGCTACTTGGGGTAGTCCTAGAGATATGTACTTAATTCAAAAATTAAAATCACTTCCTAAAATTACAGAAGTAGCTGGAAATTCACCTCAAAATGGATTTAAGAGTGGTAATGATCAAGAAGTTCCAGAAGAATGGATAAATAAAAAATGTCTTGAGTCCGGCAAAATGCCTAGATATCAAATAGATAAAAATGATGAACTTGATATATTACCTTCACGAATGGAATCACCAAGAAATTTTCAAATTTATGAAAGTCCATTGGTTATAATCTCACAAAGTTTTGATAGAAATGAGGTATTTTCTGCCTTTAGTCAAGAAGATATTGTTTACACACAAAGATATTCAGGTATTTCTTTTGCACATAGACCATTTTGGCTAGTATGTTTTTTGAAATTAGCTGTAACTTCAAAATCTTACAATTCAATGAAATATGTTTGTGCCAAATTGATACGCTCCCTTTACATCCAACAAGATAAGGTCAATTTAGCTCATTACTTAAATGGTGTTATCAACTCATCATTAATAAGTTACTTTTTATTTCTCACAGCTTCATCATGGGGTATTGAGCGTCATGAAATAAAAACACAGGATTTAGTACAACTTCCTGTTCCTAAACCTAATGAATATAACGAAAAATTGATTTCTCAAATTATTAAAATAGAAGGTAAATTGCGTCACTCTCCTAGTAAATCTGTTGAAAAAGATTTGAAGAAACAACTTGATAAAACTGTATTTGATCTCTATGGTTTAAATGATGATGAACGTATTTTAGTTGAAGATACTACCCAAATCACGATTGATTTATATATGAATCGTGAAAAATCAGCAGCATTAAAAAAACCTAAAGCTAGTGATTTAGAAGCATACACTTTGAGTTTTATGAGTGTGATTGAACCATTTTTTGATACGCTCAAAGAAAGAAGTATAGCTGCTGATATATTTGATATTGCTAATACACCATTACAGGTGGTTAAATTTAGTATAGTACGGTATCCAGGTCGTGAACAAATTGTACAAACTATTCAGGCTGAGGATTTAATAACTGTGCTGAGAAGCATTGCGGAACAACTACCACCAAAATTTGGTGATCGTGTTTTTACACGACGCAATTTAAAAGTCTATGTAGGTGAAAATATATATATTATTAAACCTTGTCAACTTCGTTACTGGAGTCGTTCTGCTGGCTTGAATGATGCTAATGATATTATTTCTGAACAATTTAAAACACAACCTAATTAAATCTGATGACTATAGAATTTGATGACAATGATATTATTCTATATTCTGCTGTATATCTACCAAAAGATATCATGTCCGCAGTTTTTGATATTACTATCATTGCTTGGTCAAAAGTGATAGTCAATAGGGAAATAAATATTAATAGTGATGAACCTATAATTGCTGGATGTCTTGGTCGAGCAATGACAAAAGAAAAAAATAGTCGTCCAAAATTAAAAGAGAGAATCAGAATTGAGGAAGAAGTAGGTACTCGTTCATGTACTAATTCACCTAAACCGAAAGGACGTATTGATATAAAAATTATTTATAGTTATAACGAAAATGAATACTTTGGAATGGAATGTAAGCGAGTTAGTAGCACGAATCCAGATAGAGATTTGGGAACGAAGTATGTTTTAGAAGGTGTCAAAAGATTTGTTGAAGGTACATACAGCTTAGGTCATGACTATGCAGCAATGCTAGGTTTTGTGATTGATGGTAAAGTTAATGAGTGTATTAATTTAATTTGCGATCGCCTGAATAAATATAAAAATGATATATGCTTAAAAGAAGATTGGGTTGATGAGCAAAGTTTTGGAACAACACAAAATATATATCGCACTCGTCACCTGCAAAATGGACAAAATATAATGTCTCTCCTTCATTTATTTCTTATAGTTAGTTAATTCTGATACTTCCAGCGTGATAGTTGCAGATCGTTGATAGAGTTATCAAGTTATAGGATGATCGCTCTCAATATTTTGAGTAGACTTTATCCACTGACAAACTGCTTTCCCATAACAAACCCCAGATAACCGGATGCTTTTGTCCTGTAACACCAACAGATGCTAAAATCTGGGCTGACCTCTCCACATCCGCGTTAACTTCCTTGTCAGTTCCGCAAATTCCAGTTATCCTGTGCAAACACTCCTCCTTTACCATCCAGAAAAAACTCCTCAACTCCAAACCAACAAAAAAGTTCTAGACTGATAAAGACAAAACCATTGATGGGAGTGTCAACTGCTCAATTAGGACTCAAGAATCCCTATGTTAACAGGTACAATTTTGCAGAGTGGAAAATATACCATTATCCAAGAAATAGGGAGAGGTGGATTCGGTATTACCTTCAAAGCTACGCATCATTACTTAAGTCAAGAAGTAGTGATGAAAACTATTAATGAAAGACTCAGACAACATTCTGATTTTCCTAAATTTGAGCGTCAATTTCAAGATGAAGCCAGAAGATTAGCCACTTGCATCCATCCCAACATTGTCCGAGTTAGTGACTTTTTTGTAGAAGATGGACTACCTTACATGGTGATGGAATATATTCCAGGGGAAACTTTAGGTCAAGCCTTTGTGTTACCAGGAATACCTTTATCAGAAGAGATAGCAATTCATTATATCCGCCAAATTGGGGCAGCTTTGCAAGTAGTACATAACAACGGTTTGCTGCACCGAGATATTAAACCTGATAATATTATTCTCCGCCAAGGAACTCAGGAAGTAGTGCTGATTGATTTTGGCATAGCCAGAGAATTTAACAGCGGTGTTAGACAAACTCACACAGGCTTAGTGAGTGAAGGTTATGCACCTATAGAACAGTATTTAACCCAAGCACCGCGCACCTCAGCTACCGATGTTTATGGTTTAGCAGCAACTTTGTATGCACTGTTAACAGGACAAGTTCCCATACCTGCGTTGTTGCGCGATAGAGAACCAATGCCTTCTCCCCGTGAATTGCAACCCCATCTGAGTGCATCTATTAATCAAGCTATTATGCGTGGTATGGCGGTTGAATCTCGGTTTCGTCCCGCTACAGTAGCAGAATGGCTGCAATTATTACCCGGAAGCGGCTTTGAGATAACACCGCAACTACCTACGCAACCAGCACCAACCATAGATTTATCAGCCTTAGAGTCAGAAAATCGGCAAAAACAACCTGCAACTATTTCTGCTCCCTCACCATCACCAGTAGAAAAAGTTACAGCAATATCAAAAAAAATCGGCTCGTCTAAGGTATTTATTGGCGTTGGTGTAACTTTGGTTGCTGTAACAGCAGGGTTTAGCGTTACAAAAATGTTAACGAAATCTCAGCCACTTTTTGAACAACACACTCAAGAATCTACTACATCACAACCAGTAGTTGAAACTACAGCATCACCTCAAAATCAAGATAATTCAACCTACTCTTCCCCTGAATCTGCATCATTTTCTACTTCAGAACGACGTAAGCGCAAACGTCGTTTTTCCCCAGAACCAAATCCTAATGGTGATAGCATTTCTGAACAAACTTCACCTCAAGATAATTTTTCAGAAACCCCACGACGCAAAAATCAACAAACCACATCTACACCCGTGGTTACTCCCACACCATCATTAGTTGAGAAGCTACAGGAAGCTAAATCATCTCCTCAACCTACCCCATCCCCAGAAAATATCTCACCCCCTGCTGTTGAGAATAACGACTCATCCCAACCTGTAACACCAGCACAACCTAAAAATTCTGTAGTTATACCAGAAGAATCACCCCAACCAAAAAATTCCGTAGTTATACCCCCAACACCACCAAAGGAATCTCAGAGTTCAGATTCTTCTGCTGTGGTTGTTCCCACACAAGAAACAAAATCAAATTCTGCTGGTGAAAATTCATCTTCCAAAGAGGAGAAGTCTTTGGAAAAATCAGAAAGTGAAAGCAATTAGTTTAATTTGGTTTTTTATTCAATACTACAATTTCTCCCTTCTCATTAATTACTAGGTCACTATCAGGAAAATCATGTCTATTTAAATAACGTAGTAGTCCCAC
This sequence comes from Anabaena sp. UHCC 0451, assembly GCF_034931405.1. NCBI lineage: Bacteria > Bacillati > Cyanobacteriota > Cyanophyceae > Nostocales > Nostocaceae > Anabaena > Anabaena sp. UHCC 0451. The sequence goes on from NZ_JAYGHA010000003.1 coordinate 192,330, forward strand.
AGTGCGAAAATATTGATCAATTTGTGGGATACCTTGGCGATTTAAATGCACGGGAATAATTTTACTAGAGACTAAGTTTCCCTTGGCGTTGAGTTTTACTTCTAAAATCATTGAGTAACCTGTTTGGGCATTTGTAGCTAAAGTTCTGTATCCTAAAAAGTTGCCTAAAGAATAAGCAATGATTTTTCCTTGATAAAATTCCATCGCTCTCGGAACATGAGGACCATGTCCTAATACTAAATCTGCCCCTGTATCAATCATGGTTCGGGCAAATTTTAAGGAGTTACCCCGATTTTCACCATAGAAAAATTCTGTTTTATCTTTGACGTGTAAAGCACCTGTTCCTTCTGCTCCTACTTGCATGGAAATAATGACAATTTTGGCGTTGTTTTTGGCTTCTTTTACCAATGCTTTAGCAGCTTCTAAGTTATGAACAGAATTATATAAGTTGTAGGTTGTAAAGCCAATCATAGCAATAGGAATTTGATTAGCTTCTAAATAGAGAATTTGATTTTTATGACCTAATGTTTTAATACCCGCAGCTTCTAAATTTTTGATTGTATCTTTAAATCCAACTATGCCAAAATCCATTGTGTGATTGTTGGCTATGTTCAAGACATCAAAGCCAGCTTCGGCAAATAATTGGGCATAAGAGGGAGGGGAACGAAAAGCAAAAGTTTGTCCACGACGGATATCTTTAGCACTGTAGGGATGGTTTGTTAAGCTGCTTTCAAAATTACCAAATAAAATATCTGCTCCTTGTAAGTAGTTTCTCACTGACTGTGGTAATAGTTCATTACCATTACGTGGCAATCTATAATTAGGAAAATTCGTACCAGGAATAATATCCCCAACAGCTTTAATAGTAATTATTTGCTCCTCATCATCTAAGCTGGGGATAGAATCGGGAGAAAATTCGGGAATCTCTGTTGCAATAGCATTTGATTCCTGAATTTTACCAAATCTGATTGTCACTCCTAAGCTAATACCCAGACAAAAGCAAACACTCAAAAAACTCAGTGCAAATAGTTCCACCTGGTTGCGATTTGCCATATTTTACTCCTCACGCACTCCCATTAGTCTAACCTAAAATACATCGGTAGTGCTGATATTGTTTCACTTTAATGATGATATAAATACTTAGGATTTAGCAATCCTAAACCCTTAAGAGAAATTTATATGTATCAGGATTTTCATAAATTGGTATAAGTAGTATCCTAAAGTTAACGCTAGGTTGGTCTTGATTTGGATAATATTTTTTAATCTCTTACTATTTTAATCTCCTACTAGATAGAGGAGTTAATACAAAATTATGCTCCATTAGCTAGAAGTTAGGAAACATTCTGCTTTTTATAATTTGAATTGATTCAGTAACTTAACTGATAACATCCGCAACTTCTCAAAAATTTTGGGAATCTATCTCTTCTTCCTCACATAAATTCTTAACCAGGAGAAATCACAGGAGAAATAATTATGACAATGACAGGATTAGATACCTTTGATGCTACTATACAGAAGACAATTCCTTGGATTAATGACTTAGCAAAAGAATTAGGTTGGGAAAATAAACACCAAGTTTTTCAAGGTTTGCGAGCTACATTACACGCATTGCGCGACCGCTTAACTGTAGAAGAAGCGGCTCATTTAGGAGCGCAATTACCCATTCTTTTAGGTGGATTTTACTACGAAAATTGGCGACCTGGTGCAAAAGCAACTAAAGATAGAACAAAGGCCGAATTTTTACAGCATATCGACCATTATTTTCGCAATGTTAATGCGGAAATTGATGCTGAATCCTTGGTGCGTGCTGTCTTTAAAATTATGGCTCAACGGGTTTCCCAAGGAGAAATTGAAGATGTTGTTCACATGATGCCACCAGCATTGCGAGAACTTTGGCCAGAAACAGTAAGAACTTAAATCATTAAACACAAAAGGGGGGGATTTTAACCCCCAATAAAATTAAAAATAAGCAATAATTTTTAAGCAATAATTTTGCTGAATTGAGTAGATATAGTAGATATAATTATATTTAGTTAAACTGATTTTTTGTGTTAGTTGATGTTCATACTATAACAAGCACATTTTATCATTATATCCCCTCCTTCACTCAGAAATAGGGGATGTTGTTGTTAAAAAATAGTTGTTGCTATATAATATTTTAGCACCGCCACTATTAACACAGATGACACAGGGGAAAATATTACTTGAATCAGGAACATTATGGACAAAAGTCAAACAAACAACTGCACACGCTTTAGAATGTGGTGCGTTAAAATCTATTCCGACAGACTTTGAATTTGTCGAACAAGATAGAGTCAAATTTTTGGTGCGAATATTATCTAACTTAAACCGTAAAAAGGCAGCTAAACAAAAACAAGAACAACAAACTGCTGCCACTGGTAAAGAATTGAATCCTTTTTTACCTTACGAAAAAGATTTATTTGTTGCGGATATTTCCGATACTCATCTGTGCATTTTAAATAAATTCAATGTTGTAGATTATCATTTACTGATTATTACTCGCATTTTTGAAGAACAAGAAAGCTTACTTACCTTTGAAGATTTGGCTGCAATGTGGGCTTGTTTAACTGATTTTGATGGTTTAGTATTTTACAATAGTGGTAAACTTGCTGGTGCGAGTCAGCGACATAAACATTTACAAATTGTCCCTCTTTCTGGGGAATATATTCCCATTACACCATTATTAAAAGCAGTCAAATTTTCAGACTCGATTACAACTATACCAGGACTGTCTTTTTTACACGCTTTCACAACATTTGCACCTGAAGAAAGCGCCGCAGTCACTTTAGAAAAATATTATGCTTTACTAGAAGCAGTTGGTATTAAAGAAGTTGATAATCATAAACAATCAGCTGCATATAATCTTCTGGCTACACGAGAATGGATGTTAGTTGTACCACGTTCTCATGAAGAATTTGAGTCAATTTCTATCAATTCTTTGGGGTTTGCTGGTGCTTTGCTGGTGCGGAATGCCGAACAATTGCAGCTGGTTAAAAATATTGGTCCAATGAATATTTTGAAGAATGTCGCTTTCCCGAATATTAAACCCCCTACTAAAATTTAGTAGAGGGAATAATAAAAGTTGTAAAAATAAACCCTGGCTATTAGAAATAGCAGCTATACAAACCAAGTCAGTCTACGCGGATTAATAACCCACGGAGGTAGGTTTTGTCTGTGTAGCTGTGACTTCCAGAAGCTTTGATTTTGGTTAAATTTGCACTTTCGGTTTAAAAGTTGAAGCCACATGAAGTTCTTTCAACTGTTTTGTATCCACATTTGAAGGTGCATCTGTTAACAAACAACGGGCTTGTTGTGTCTTGGGAAAAGCAATGACATCACGAATTGATTCTTCTCCAGCTAACAACATTACTAAACGGTCTACACCGTAAGCAATACCACCATGAGGAGGTGTACCATATTCAAAAGCTTCTAACAAAAAGCCAAATTTATTTTGTGCTTCTTCTGGTGATAAACCAATCGCTTCAAACACCTGTGATTGAATTTCTCGTTTATAAATTCGCAGACTTCCACCACCAACTTCAAACCCATTTAACACCAAATCATAAGCTTGAGAGCGGGCGGTTTTCAAATCATTGATATCATCAGGATGGGGTGCTGTAAATGGATGATGTAATGCTTCTAATCTTTTCTCATCAGCATTCCATTCAAACATCGGAAATTCTGTAATCCAGAGTAAGTTAATTTTATCTGCTGGAATTAAATTAAATTCCCTAGCCACAAATTGGCGAATTCGGTCTAAAGTTTTATTCACAGTCCCAGTATCAGCGGCTGCAAATAATAATAAATGGCCTGGTTTTGCACCTGTGCGGGTTAAGATTTCCTGCTTTTGTTCTGGTGTCAAATTATCTTTAATTGCGCCGATGGTGTCAATTTCTCCATTTTCCCGCACGCGAATATAAGCTAAACCCTTCGCACCAGCTTCTGCTGCTTCTCTGAAAATGTCACCATTTGGTTTAATGCGAACATTAGAAATTGCATCATTACCGTTAGGAATGGGGAGAATTTTAACGATTCCACCGTTAGAAATTGCATCTTTAAAAACTTTAAAACCAGAATCTTTTAAAACATCGGAAACATCAACTAATTCTAAACCGTAGCGGGTATCTGGCTTATCACTTCCATATTTATTCATCGCATCCGCGTAGGTGAGACGAGGAAAAGGACGAGGTAAATCAATTCCTTTAACGGTTTTGAAAATGTGACAAACTAACTTTTCATTGAGTTCAAGAATCTCATTTTCCGACATGAAACTCATTTCCATGTCTAATTGTGTAAACTCTGGTTGTCTGTCTGCGCGTAAGTCTTCATCCCTAAAACATCGCGCCAGTTGATAGTATCTATCCATGCCTGATACCATCAATATCTGCTTAAATAGTTGGGGTGACTGCGGTAAAGCAAACCATTCACCTTCATTAACGCGACTGGGAATAATATAATCCCTCGCACCTTCAGGAGTAGAACGGGTGAGGATGGGGGTTTCAATTTCGATAAAACCTTCGTTATCTTCCAAATAGCGCCGCACAGCTTTAATAACTTGGTGACGCAGTTGCATATTTTGCGCCATCCGTTCCCGTCGTAAGTCTAAATAACGATATTTTAACCGCAAGTCTTCCCGCACGTTTTCCGTGTCTGCGGTGGAAACTTGAAAAGGTAACTGTTTGCGGACAGCGTTGAGGAGTTCAATTTGATCCGCGTATATTTCGACTTCACCAGTAGGGATACGAGAATTCAAGGATTCTGGGGGACGTTGTGTAACTCTACCTGTGATTTTAACAACGTATTCATTGCGGATGGCGTTAGCCTGTTCATAAGAGTCTGGGGTACGTTGCGGATCGCTAACGATTTGCACAATACCAGAGCGATCGCGCAAATCTAAGAATATCACACCCCCGTGATCGCGGCGACGGTCTACCCATCCGTAAAAGGTAACAGTTTCTCCAATATGCTCTTTTCGGAGTTCGCCGCAATAGTGAGTTCGCATAATGATTAGTTTTTTTGTTTCGGGCTAGATTGGATAAATGTCAAAGCTTTCCCATTATCTAGCATCAATAGTCATTGTAGTAGTTTTTGTTCTGGGAAAATCAGTTATTTTCGCCTTGGCGGTTAGAAACCGCAGCTACACAGGCAAAACCAACCTTCATGGGTTTCAACCTTCTTGGTGTTCAGATCGTGTTCAGAAATTACCTCTTAAAAACTGACGACACCACCGTAATTATCGTGGCACTGGCAATCAAACCGAAAGCCAAATTAACCAGTGACTGCGTAGCTTGTCTGTATACCTCAAATTTCTCATTTGATTTTGCCACATCAGTTTTTAATTCTTCGAGTGAATTTAAGATTTTTTGTTGAAACTCCTCTTGTGACATTTTATTTATCTCCTTCTTAGTGAGGTACAAAGTTTTTAGGTTTTAGGGAACAGGGAACAGGGAACAGGGAACAGGGAACAGGGAACAGAAGGCAAAAGGCAAAAGGCAAAAGTTAATATTCTCCCCATCTCCCCATCTCCCCATCTCCCTACACCCCAACTGCTTCCCGCACTTCCACAGGTTCACCAGTTAAGCTAAAAGCGCGAACTTCGGTAATTTTCACCTTGACTATTTTTCCCTTGAGTTCGTTGATATCTCCTGTAAAGAAAGTGAGCCGGTTTCCTCCAGTTCTTCCCATCACCTGAGTTTTATCCTTGGTGTTTTGCTCTTCAACTAGGACTTCTTCGATTCTGCCAAAGTAACGCTGCGATCGCTCGGCTGCTTTAACATTAACTAAAAGGTTTAATCTTTGCAAGCGATCGCTCTTTACCTCTTCACTTAATTGATTATCCCACAAGGCCGCAGGTGTACCCGGACGTGGTGAATAAGCAGCAGTATTCAATAAATCAAAACCAATATCATCTACCAATTGCATCGTATTTTCAAACTGTTCCTCTGTCTCCCCTGGAAAACCCACAATCGCATCTGCACTAATGGAAGCATCCGGCATATAACAGCGAATTGTATCAATAATTCGGCGATATTTCTCATGGGTATAACCCCGTGACATTGCCTTTAAAAGCTCATTATCCCCAGACTGAAAGGGAATATGGAAATGTTCGCACACCTTTGGTAATTCCGCACAAGCTTTAATTAATCGTTCTGTAAAATAACGGGGATGACTCGTAGCAAATCTGATCCTTTCAATTCCTGGCACATCATGAACATAATAAAGTAAATCTGTCAAGGTGTGCAAGTGACGACCTTCGCTAGTTGAACCTGGTAAATCTCTACCATAAGCATCAATATTTTGACCCAGCAGAGTCACTTCTTTATAACCTTTTCTGCCTAATTCTTCCATTTCGGCGCGAATAGCAGCAGGTGTGCGAGATTGTTCAACACCACGCACATTAGGAACTACACAATAAGTACAACGTTCATTACAGCCATAAATTACATTTACCCAAGCTGTAACTTTACTATCTCGGCGTGGTTGGGTAATATCTTCTAAAATATGCACCTCTTCCGTAGCCACCACCTGATTACCATCAAAAACCGATTCCAGCAAGTCTTTGAGGCGGTTAGCGTGTTGGGGACCCATCACCAAATCTAATTCTGGTACACGACGCAACAGTGCTTCACCTTCTTGTTGAGCGACGCAACCAGCAACCACTAAAGTTAAATCAGCTTGTCCATGCTTGCGTTTTGCCTGTCTACCTAAATAAGAATAGACTTTCTGTTCCGCATTATCCCGAATTGTACAAGTATTATAAAGAATCAAATTCGCATCATTAGGATCTTCTGACCATTCAAAGCCCATATCTTCTAGTATGCCAGCCATGCGCTCTGAATCGGCTTTATTCATTTGGCAACCGAAGGTAGTAATGTGGTAGCGGCGGGATGAAGTGGTCATAGGAAATTACGCTTAATTAGTATCATGTATTTTAAGTCTATTTACCATTTTATCGAAATTCACTGATGGAACAAAGGCAACAGCTAAAATATTAAACAAGTTCTATATGGAAAAGATATTGGAATATCAAACAGACTGTCATTTGCATTTGAGTAGCAGTGTAATTATTCCCAGCTTTCAAAGGCCTGATAAATTGACTCGTTGTTTACAAAGTCTAGCGCATCAGACAGTATTACCGAATGAGGTAATTGTTGTGTGGCAAGCTGAGGACATGATAACACGAGACGCTGTTGCACAACTACAGTCCACTCTGCCCTATGCTCTCAAACTTTTACATTGTCCAGAAGCTGGAGTTGTCACCGCTGAAAATACTGCTTTAGCAGCAGCTACAGGGGAAATCATCTTGCTTTGTGATGATGATGTCGTCACACCGACAGGTTGGGTTGCTAGACATCTTTCATTTTACGCAGATCCAAGCATCGGTGCTGTAGGTGGTTCAGCGAATAATCATCATCTTGATGGTACTGTCTTTCTCAAACGTAACATTCAACCAATAGGTCAACTAACTTGGTATGGAAAAACCTATGGTAATATGTACGATCAAACAGAAGAATGGATTGACCTTTCTCCCATAAAGGTTGATCATCTTGTTGGTTATAATTTAAGTATTAGACGTGCTGCATTTAACTGTTTTGAAAGTAGCTTTAAGCCTTACTGGCAAATGTTTGAGCTTGATGTTTGTTTACAAGTGAAGCAACGTGGATATCAAATATTATTTGACTTTCAAAATGTTGTAGATCATTATCCCACCAATACAGCTTATGTTGGTGGAAGAGATGGTGATTTAGAAATCAAGATTTTCAATGCTGGCTATAATCATGCTTTAGTGCTGGCTAAACATAGTCCTATATCTCTATACATCCCCCGACTCATATATTTGTTGTTGGTTGGTTCTCTGGGTTCTCCTGGATTCTTAGCGAGTTTATTGGCAATAAAGCGTTATGGTAATTTACAAAGAGAATTACAAATTTTAGTTAAATCATTACGATACAAAATTGCAGGTTGGCAAAAAGGATTAGAACTAAAAAATTAGCAAAATGTTGGTTATTTTTATTATTTTTAGATTAAAAAATCTCTCTCTATAGTTAGATGAAATTGGCATTTTTCAAAATTTTTGCAGTATTTCAACACAAAAATATGACTTCAGCTAGAGGCTAATTTCATATTAAAACACCTAAACTTGTTCAAAGTTGTTCCTATTAATAGCTCAAACCATTGCCAAAAATATGGTAATTGCGGTATGGCTCAATAATTTGGCAATGAATTTAATTTAATTATGATCCTGGATCAGGAGGAATAGGTGAAAAATTTGATTAATTTCTTAAAGAACCGGCAAATCCGCCAGATTGTAACTATCTTTTTAGCTGGAATATTGTTGATTGTTAGTACGGCTTGTAGTGGAGTAAATCTTTTAAAAGACAAAGCAGATGAAGCAAGTGCTAGACCTGAATTACAAAAAAAATCCAGCATTAGGTAGATAAATTAGATTTTTTATTCAGTCAAAAAACTAGAAGGAGAAAAATATGAAAAAGTTAACTACTTTGTTACAAAATTTGCGCCCAGTGAAAATATTAAGTGTATTATTGGCAGCCACTTTCCTATTTTTAATCCAAGCTTGTAATCGTCCCACTATAGCTGGACAACCACCACAACCTGCGGGACAACCACCGAATGTGAAAAGATATGATCCGACAAAAGATTATCCTATTTCTCCTTATAAAGGGGGGATGAATAATTTTAGTGATGTTGATCCCAGAGCCAAAGCGGCGGAAAAATCAGCCAGATATAAAGCCGATGAGCTAATAGAAAATGCTCAGAGAAATATTGAACGCAAGGGAATTGATAGTAACGAGCAATATATCCGTAATTATCGGCAAGGAACACCTTTTGGTGAACGGGTAAAAAACTTAGGTGAAGACGTAGGCAGTTCATCTGAAGAATTGCGAGAAGGAGTAACGAAAGGAACTCAAAGAGGAGTTGAAAATCTGCAAGAAAATGTTGAAAATGCGGCTAAAGATTTAAGTAAAAATTTACAGCGTGGAACTGAAGATATTGGTAAAAATATTCAACGCCGCGCCGAAGATACAGGAGAAGCAGTAAATAGAACTTTCAGAGAAGCTGATTGAAATTAAGAAGAATGCAGGAGTAGGGGCATTCGCGAAGCATTCGGGCGATAAATTATCGGTTTTTTCCCATGTAGGGGCGAAGCATTCGGGCGATAAATTATCGGTTTTCTCCCAAGTTTATTTTCCGAATGCTTCGCCCTTACGTCGAATGCTTCGCCCTTACG
>NZ_JAYGHA010000003.1:201788-210540 GCF_034931405.1 Anabaena sp. UHCC 0451
CCGAATGCTTCGCCCTTACGCCGAATGCTTCGCCCTTGCACTAAATGCTGATGCTTCCAGTCCCGTCAGGGATAAGCCCGGACAGGAGTCAGGAGTTTTTGATTTTTTGATTTGCAAGTCTCTTGGGGCAGAATTAACACCTGCCCTATTTTATTGTTGATGTTGTAAATACCAATTATGTAGCACCAAACGTTGAATTTCCCGCCAGGGAATATTATGTTTTCGTGCTAAGTCTGCACAATCTTCATATTCTGGCTGTACGTTAGTAATTATTTTCTCTGTTGCTTCTCCTTTCCAGGCTACTTTAATACTCACTTTGCCATAAGGGGTTTCCACTTGTTGAATTTCCCGTTGTAAAATGCTGCGTTGTCCAGTAGTGCGACGAATTCCTAAAGTTGTGGTTTCACGAAATAAAATATCCTCACACCTGACTAAATCTTCTGGATGACAAATAACAGTTAATAAAAACCCAGGGCGTGATTTTTTCATCCCGATAGCTTGGGTAAAGACATCCACCGCACCAGCAGCAAATAAAGCATCAAAGACATAGCCGATAGCTTGAGGATTTAAATCATCAATTTGGGTTTCTAAGACAGAAATTGTTGCTAAATTGGGGCTAGTATCGGCAAAATCAGGAATCTTTGTGTTTTCATTTGCACTTTCACCGAGCCACAGCCGTAGTATATTGGGGATGGGTAAATCGAGAGAACCTGCTCCTAGTCCCACTTGTTTGAGGGTAATTGGCGGTGGTGAACCAAAACTTCTAGCTAAAGTAGTGGCGATCGCTGCCCCTGTGGGTGTCACCAGTTCTTTTTCAATGCCGTTGCTATAAACTGGACAACTCCGCATTTCCCACAATTTCAATACTGCGGGTACTGGTACTGCCATCTGTCCGTGTGCAGCGCGAACAGTTCCCCCACCAGTTGGAAACGGTGAGCAGTATATAAAGGGTAATTCCTCGTGATTGCTGTCGATACCCAACCAATCTAAACCCAAGCAAGTACCGACAATATCCACAATCGCGTCTACAGCACCCACTTCATGAAAATGAACTTTTTCCGGTTCAATGCCATGTACTGCCCCTTCTGCCACTGCTAACTGGCGGAATACCTCTAAACTCCAAGCTTCCGCCCTTGTTGGTAACTTGGCTTTGAGAATCATCTCCTCTATTTCTGGTAGATGACGGCCATGATGATGAGAATGTTCATGATCATGGTGGTGATGTACTAAATCGACGTGAATTTTAGTTGCTTGCTGAGTTTGCCTGTGGACAAGTTCTGCCCGTAATTGGTATTCATGCTCAATGCCTAAAGTATTGAGTTTTTCCACTAAATACTCTAGGGGAACACCCAGACTTACTAAAGCACCCAGACACATATCACCAGAAATTCCCGTTGGACATTGAAAATAAGCAATTTTATTCATAAATTATTTGGGTAATGGGTAATTGGTAATTGGTAATGGTAATACTATTCACATTACCAGTCCCCAGTCACCAGTCCCCAATCACCTGTCACCAATCACCTGTCACCAATCCCCAGTCCCCAATCCCCAGTCATGGCCAAGATTTTTGCAATTCATCCTGATAATCCTCAAAACCGCCGTATAGATGATATAAAGTTGGCGCTGTCTAGTGGCGCTATCATGCTCTACCCTACTGATACAGTCTATGCAATTGGTTGTGATTTGAATGCCAAGTCGGCGGTGGAAAGAGTGCGGCAAATAAAGCAGTTAGCAAATGATAAACCACTGACCTTTTTATGTCCTTCTCTTTCTAATGTGGCAACTTATGCCTTCGTAAGTGATACAGCCTATCGGATTATGAAGCGTTTGATACCAGGTCCCTACACTTTTTTGCTACCTGCTACCAAGTTAGTACCGCGACTGGTGCAAAGTCCCAAGCGAAAAACTACAGGAATTAGAGTGCCAGATCACAATGTATGTTTGGCATTGCTGGAAGCGTTAGGAAATCCAATTATTTCCACTTCGGCACATTTACCACCAAATGACACAGATGATGAAATACTGGGAATAGATTCTGAATCTATTCTGTCACGGGTAGAGCTATTTGACCGTTTAGATAACTTGGTGGATATCATTATTGATACAGGTGAAGAACCTACGTATCATGTTTCTACTATTTTAGACTTGACGGATGAAGAACCAGTTATTACACGGAGGGGGTTAGGTTGGGAAGCAGCAGCAGCTTGGGTATAATAATTAAGTTTTACAGATACAACCCTCTGTTACGCAAATTGTGATAAACATACTCCAATTTTGAAATTGTCATACTCACAGACGCTGGGATCACGGAAAAAGGGATGGCGGTCAATCTTGGCATTGCTAGGATTTGGATTAATTGCAGTTCCTTCTCAATACCGATATCTCATCTATGATTTAGTTGCTGATCAAAAAAGCGACACACTTGATAGGCTCCTTAACTTCTGAAATTTCCTACAGTCTTATATGTGAACAGTTTCTGCTGCGAACCTTGATGGATTTATGCCAGCCAAATTCTCCAGTGATGACTGTCTTTAAGCACTGTGTCTGCATTTTAGTTAAGGTGCAATACCAATTCCAGGAAAAGTCATGAAAGCTAACCTCGTCAATCTGCCAAATTCTACACCTGCTTTTGATAGTAACGTTCCCATCGAAGATTTATCAGACACTAGTTCTGATACTTTAGAACAACTGCTTTGTCAGGAAATGCAGACTCAAGCAAAAGCTTCTACTGGCTGTGTGCAAGCTGTAGCAAAACGCATTACCAAAGAAGTAGAACGGATATGTGATAAAAGCTCCCGCATCCAAACTTCTGGGGAAGTAAGGTCTTGGCAGATTACTTTAGCAAGACATCGGTTACAAAAGTGCCTGCGTTACTATCAATTGGGTTCAAGACAAGGACGGGTGGAGTTGCATAGCAGTTTAGGTGCTATTGTTTATCGCCACGTTACTGTTGCTGGTTCGGAATTAGGTTTTGAAGCTCGCTACAATCTGATTGAAGATTTTCTCCAAGCTTTTTATATTGAAGCCATTAAAGCTTTTCGTCGGGAAAATGAATTACCTGAAGATTACACACCTCGTACTCAACTACAATTAGCTGAGTATATGGCGTTTACAGAACAGTATGCTAAACGCCGGATTAATTTACCTGGTGGTGCGAATCAACAGTTAATTGTGTTACGCGCTCAAGGTTTTGCTCGTCGTCAACCCCAGGAAACGACTGTAGATATTGAGATGGCTGTGGATTCGGCTAAGACTGAAGAGGCAGAATCTTATCAGCGGAATTTAGCGGTGCAGCAAATTCGCTCACAAATGGTCGCTAAACCTGGTTTTGATCCTTCTGAAGAGTCGGAACGCGATCGCGTAATTACTGAGTTGATGAAATATCTGGAGTCTCAAGGTCAGTCTGACTGTATGAATTATCTATCTCTGAAACTCCAAGACCTTTCAGCGCCGGAAATTGACCAAATTTTAGGTTTAACTAGTCGTCAGCGCGATTATTTACAACAACGCTTTAAATATCACGTCGAGAAGTTTGCTAAACAACACCATTGGCAATTAGTACATCAATGGTTAGGTGCTGGTTTAGAACATAAGTTGGGTTTATCTTCTCAGCAGTGGGATACTTTCTGGAATCAGTTGACTGAACAACAACAACAAATCTTTAAGTTAAAAACTGCGATGGAAAATGATCAGGCGATCGCTAAAGCTGTACAATGTACCCCCAAACAGCTACAAAAACGCTGGACTCAAATGCTAGAAATAGCCTGGGCTATCCGCAATGGTCATGCTGAAGTTAAAACCAGCTGACGCTAAGGTGAAATTGCTAAATTTATCTGAATACCTTACAACCTCATACACCTGTTCTTACAACATAACAATCTCCTCTATTTCTCCCCCAATCACGGGAGAATTAGAGAAGTAGTTATCTAAATTAAAAATTAAATTAAAAATTGTTTTCGTCTTAAAATCTTTCATCATCTAATAAGAAGTTACTAAAACCTCATTAATATTACCACGCTTTTTAGCATTGGCATTAATTGACCTGGCGGCTGATATGGTATGAATCTTGAAACTACTATAAATCTCACGAATAAAATCACAATCAGAATTAGAAAGCATCACTTTCACTCCGCGTTCTGCTAATTCCACAAATACATCTCTTAATTGTTTTTGCTGTTCTTCCCCAAATAAATATTTACTATAAGCTGTAAAATTGCTTGTTACACTCAGAGGATGATAGGGGGGATCAAAAAACACAAAATCATTACTATTTGTTGCATAATTCAAAACTTCTGTAAAATCTGCGTTTTGAATGTCTGCTGTAGCAAGTGCTTTTGATGCAACTCTTAAGATATCTTCTTGACAAATACCAGGATTTTGATATCTACCCAATGGCACGTTAAATTTTCCTTGAGAATTGACTCGATAAAGACCATTAAAACAAGTTTTATTCAAATAAATAAACCGAGCCGCTTTTTCTAAATTCGTGCCTTCGGGATAGGAACGTACATCATAATAATAATCTCGATCATGTTGTTGTTTGTGTTCTTTTAATCGAGTAATTAATTCTTCAACACTATCTCTAACACAGCGATAAGTAATAATTAAATCAGCATTAATATCTGTTAAAATGGCTTTCGGTGGTTGCAGATGAAAAAAAACTGCCCCTCCACCTAAAAAGGGTTCATAGTAAGTCTGGAAATTTTTGGGAAAATATTGTTGATATTGCGGAATTAACCTACTTTTACCCCCCGCCCACTTCAAAAAAGGACGTGGCTTAGTTTCCTTAGAGATTTGACTTATCATTTATTGTATGATTAAACTAAAACTCAGCTGCTTAATAACTAACGAATCATATTTTATATGAATTGAGCGATTTTCTACCCTATAGATTACAATTAAGTTAAATAAGCACCTGAAAACAAACTACAGTTTATAACAAGGCAGTCTATATTCAAATGTTTGACGGATTTTGGGATAACGTATTTCGCTACCCTCGGTACTTGATTACTATTGTCTTAGGTCTTTTTCTGAATACCTTTGAGCCATTAAGACCACTATTAAAACGCCCAGTCACCTTAATAGCCCTTGTAGGTTTATTTGCGGGTAGTCTGTTCTTTCTGACGCTCACTCTCCGGGCAATGCTAGGCTTGAGTACAATCTAAACCAGAACTTTTCTAGGGTTTAGCCATCAGGATAATTGCTGTTAATTCTACAAATATTTTCCTGAATTTGCATCTATATCATATCGTACAACCTCTGTGAGAAGGCGGAATTTATATGGCTACAAATCGCCGCGTTTCCCGCGTTGCTGAATTAATTAAACGGGAAATTAGCCAAATGTTGGTCAACGGTATTAAGGATGACCGTGTGGGTACGGGAATGGTCAGTGTCACTGACGTAGATGTTTCTGGTGATTTGCAACACGCTAAAATCTTCGTCAGCATTTATGGAACCCAGGAAGCTAAGGCTGAAACAATGGCGGGTTTAAAGTCAGCCACTGGTTATGTCCGCAGTGAACTAGGTGCTAGGGTTAGACTGCGACGCACGCCAGAAGTCATCTTTGTTGAAGATATCTCTCTCGAACGAGGTACTAAAGTGCTGAGTTTATTAAACCAACTCCAGCAAGATCGTCCACCAGAAAGCACCGAAGAAGATGAGGAAGATTTTCCCCAATAGTTAACTTTAACTTAACCTGTTCTACAACACGAAATGGCGTAGAGGTAAGGTACAATGCTAAACCTCTACAGCTAACAAGTATATAATTATGCTAATTAAAAATTCAAATTTTTAATTTTAAATTGGAAAAGGCTATTTTATAAGGGTTTCAAGTTTAAAGCTACTACATTATTTTTAGACCGAGTATAATATTTATTTTCTGGAATGATATGATAAGTTGTTAAGTAGTTGGATTATTACTTGCTGTATAAAATATGGCAATTTTTATGAAATACTAGGATGACAGATTAAAAAATTATTAACAGATGGTGGCTATAAAAATTAGTGGTGTAATTTAGCCATGGTGACACCATGCTTTTTTAATTTGGTATAACTTGAGTTTTTTATACCCTATTTTAGGCGTAAAACTACTTGCTTGTTTTTTGGCGAAATTAATCACATTATAGAGAGAAAAGTCTTAACAGTGATGATTGAGTGGCTAATTTTTCTTATACAAACCATTAGAAAATACTAGATGAAACTGTAACTATAGATATATAGATATAAAAGTGTTAAACCTGTTAATTAATTAGTACCCACAAGTTATTCCCGTTAACCAACAGTTAACGCCCTTGGGATTCACAATTTGAACCGGAGTGAGGATTAATGTTATCTTTCCTTGACAAACTTAACATTTCTTTAGATAATTTACAGATATGTAGCGTCAAAATGATAATAGTTCCGTATAGCAAACTACAAAACCTAGCCACAGGTCTAATTATTGCCATCTTTGTTCCTAATTAATATTGGGAATACTATCTAAATGTAAATTTGTGAGTAAAAACAATGAGTGTGAATACGGTGCCTTCTATCAATTACTACTCTCTGAACGTCATCCAGGACGAAGCACGTCAACTGGTGCAAAGGGGAATGTTGAGCCGTCAACAACCAATATATACACTTTGCCAATACATTCCAGCTAGAGAGTGGGTTTGCGTTGAATGTGAATTGGAAAAATGTGACTTTTTGCTGCGCGATCGCATTGGAGATCTAATTGGTCGTGAAGAATGGGAGAACGACTAATCAAGAGTTTGTTTTGGATTGGATGTTGATTTTTGATGTGTGGATTTGAGCAGAAATATTAAACGTCAGATTTGAGAGTTAATCTCTGAAATTTTGGCTAATATTTCCTGATCCATCATCTTTTATTACCTATGAACACAGAATAACTACAGTCTGAATTTATACTACTTTTCCAGTAAGCGATATTGACAATGGCCTACGCCAGATGATCGTGATTTTGAATAAGTAGTCATTATTTTATTTATGCTTGTCCAGAGTTCATAACTTTGGACAAGTATATTTTTTGGGAAGACTCCAGAAGTCAGGAGTTATAAGAAGATGTTTCCCTATTTCCTTCTGGACGAATTAGTAATTATGTGGTCATAGTCAATTCATTTACCCCACTTGTTCTAAATATTGGTTAATATCCTCAATCATGCGAGTCAGTTCAGCTTCTGTAGTTAAGCGAATACCGACATTGCGGATAGTCAACAGCACTTTAGCTGCAAAAGGGGTAGGCCAAATATTGGGGTTGCAGAAAATTTCTAAAAAGATATCCCCAGTGTAGCGATACTCCAAAGGAGGTTGGGGAGTGACTTTACCAGTAATTGGGGTGGGTTTAGCGGCCACAGCTTTAAGACTCAGCATTAATTGATCTATTGCTGCCTTTAATTCTCGTGCTGCTGGGGCTGAAAAACTGAAAGAAACAGAACCATCACCCAGGTTCAGTGTCATAGGGGTAGAAGACATAGTGCTTTTTGATTAAAACTTCTTGGTAACTAAATATCTTACCGGATGGGGAGAAATGAATTCATAATTGATAATTTCTATTAAGAGTTTTCTTTTACCACAACAAGATCCTTAATCTCTGATGGAAAAAGGGGATAGGAGCTTGATGATTGTGATCTTTTCTAAATAAATTGGGATTATCACTGATTTTAGTTAAAATAAATCTCAATAAATTGGCAAAAAATTAGAGATTATCGAGAGACTTATTCCTGACTATGTAAGACTTTTATACATTTAATTCGTATTTATTTGTCCTTGATGTTTTACAGTAGAAGTCATAGAACATCTTTTGATAAATTTTTTATGACTTACGACAACCGCGCCGAAGTGCGAAAGGTTTTAATTATTACCCTTTTGCTCAATTTATTCGTCATGGGATTAAAAGCCTTTGTGGGTTATTCGACAGGTTCTTTAAGCCTGTTCGCTGACGCATTACATAGTGTGACAGATAGTGCCAACAATGTTTTAGGATTAATTGCCAGTAGATTTTCTTCACCACTACCGGATCGGGAGCATCCCTACGGACACCATAAATTTGAAGCTGTGGGTGCTTTGGGAATAGCTGCTTTTTTAGGGATAGCCTGTTTTGAAATTCTCCAAGGGGCTATAGAACGAATTTTTAAAGGTGGTTCACTTGTAAAAGTTTCGACTTCTGAGTTGTGGATATTATTAATTGTGCTAGGGGTAAATATTTTTGTCGCGTTTTATGAGCGTGGTGTGGGTAAGCGGGTAGGTAGTTCAATTTTAATTGCTGATGCTACACATACGATGAGTGATGTATGGGTGACTATCTCCGTGCTTGCGGGGTTGATTGGGATTTGGTGGCTAAATTTTCAATGGTTAGATGTGGTGTTAGCTTTTCCGGTGGCTTTGTTAGTATTTTGGAGTGGGTGGTCGGTTTTAAAAGAGAATTTACCTTGGTTGGTAGATCAGATGGCGATCGCTCCTGAAACTATTCATGCGATCGCCGTTTCTGTACCGGGTGTAATCAATTGCCATGATATTGCTTCTCGTGGTGTTCTCGGCCGCCAAGTTTTCATTGAAATGCACTTAATAGTAGATGCACCAGATGTAGAAACTGCTCACCGAATTACCGAAGAAGTAGAAAGTTACTTAGAAGCAAAGTTTAGTCCAGTCAGGATTATTATTCACGTTGAACCACCAGCATACAAGTCTGAAAGTATTAGCTTTGAAAATGAAGCAACATCATAATTTTTCATTTACCTCAATTACAAAAGAA
>NZ_JAYGHA010000003.1:210798-234081 GCF_034931405.1 Anabaena sp. UHCC 0451
TGTTCCCTCTGAATAGATTAACACTTAGAAAATGTGACTAAATTGGCGATAATTTCTACTAATTCATCAGGTTCAACAGGTTTAGCTATATGTTTCTGAAAACCAGCTTGTAAGGCGCAAACACGATCCTCACTATCTGCGTAAGCAGTTAAAGCAACAGCCGGTACTCTTCCACCTTGATTTGCTTTGAGCGATCGCACTTTGCGAATAAAAGTATAGCCATCTTCATCAGGCATGGCAATATCACAGATTAAAGCATCTGGTTTAAATTTGGGTAGTATTTCTAAAGCTAATGCTGCTGATGAAACGGCTTTAACAATTGCTCCATCTAATTCTAATACCGCAGTAATGTAAAAGCAGCTATCATCATCATCATCAATCACAAGAATGTGTAAGCCAGTCAGAGGAAGATCAGCCTGCATAATATCTCCATTAGTGTTGAGAATTGAAAGAAATATCTTCAAAAAACTTCTTTTACTATCCTCATTCACCATACCAATGCTAATTTTACCGCGCTCAACATAATTTATTACTGTTAATTACTTTTCTTTATCTAATAGTAACCGCCAGCTTTATTAACAATGAACTGGAAAATCATGATAATATTTATTATTTTGAATAATTTGGTATTTTTATCACTTTTTCTCCCAATTTTTAATTTAAAAAAATTTACTTAACTTTAGAAAAATATATAATGTAGGGACTGTCTAGGAAGCATTCAGTTAAGTTTTAAAACATCCTTTAACTTCATAACTATTACATGATGGTTTTTAAATTCATACCAACTTCATCGTCATCTAAACGAGAGTGAAGTAAATTCAAACTTTCACCAGAATTCAACCAGCCAGATATGCTTGTTTTAGAATAAAAACAGATAGAGGTGCAAGTTTCATCAATTCTAACTGCGGTTAATCCCGGTAATCCGGCTGCTTCTAACTTTTCATATATCCAAGCGGCAATATTTTCACTGGTTGGTGATTCTAAACCGGTAGATTCATTTAAATAATAGTGATCTAAATAATTTTCTAGCAAGGGTTTAAGATATTTTTGGATATCTGAATAGTCCATCACCATGCCTTGTTTAGCACCTTTTTCTTCTAAGTAATTACCAGACACATAGACGAATCCACGCCAACTGTGTCCATGCAATCGAGCGCATTTACCATCATGGTAAGGTAATTTATGTGCTGCTTCAAATCGGAATTCTTTTGCCAGTACCCACTGATTATTAGTCATTGTACACCTATATATTTATGTGTTTGTAAAGAAAGTTTGTAATCAGCTTTTTGTTGTAATAATTGCAAAATTAGAGGTAGTGATTTTGATAAGCTATTCCACTCAGGTTGTAGGTAAACACAGAGTTTAGGGTGAGCAGATAGATGTTGTTGGTAAAAATCAACTTCTCTACCTGTTTCTATTACTATCTTAACTTCATTAGCTCGACTCCAAAACTGGCTAATTACTGGATATTTAGGGTTAATATGTTCCTTGGGAGATAAAGTAATCCAAGCATCTGGGGAAACTTCTTGCCAAAAAGAACCTGATGTTTCAATATTAACCTGTTTACCTGCGGCTAACAAAGCTTGAACTAATTCAGGTAAATGCTTTTGAATGAATGGTTCTCCACCACTTATCACTACTCTTGGAGATTTTAATTCTGCTAAAAGTTCACTAATAGAACGTTCTTGTCGTGGTAAATTAGCTCCCCCATCAGCATAACCAGTATCGCACCAAGGACAGCGGACTGGACACCCAGACAAGCGGATAAAATCTACTAAAGAACCAGTCCAATATCCCTCTCCCTGAACTGTACTTTGAAAAGTTTCATGGATGGGTAGCTTAATTTCTAAAATTGACATTTCTCAAATCTCTCACTTATTTGATTAGATGGATTATAAAATTAAATGAATAGTTAGTAATTGAATGATAAAATATTGTCAAGCCAGTTTTATTAGGGGCATTTGAAATCAATAAACTAACTATTAACTATAATTATAATTATTTTTAATAATTCATGAAAAATATTAATCACGGTGAGGTTCGTAATATCTAACCTGACTGTATTTTAAATATAAAATAGAAATCTTATAGTTTTCGAGGTCAGACCAAAAACAATCTTTCAATAGGGGAGAGGAAAAAGTTATTACAAGTAGAGTTTATTGATATCAGATGTTCTCTTTGTCTCATTAAAAGTGCTGTATATTGTGCGCCTTCATAATCTTCATAGCCATTTTTAATATGAAATTCTTTTTGTAAATAATCTTCAATTAAGACATATATAGCATAGTGATTTGCAAAGCTGGCTCTTGATTTTGAACCACGATTTGCAGCCTTAGTTTTAATATTTATATACTGTAGTAATTGACTGTTACTTAAAACTAGGGAGGATCGATGAAAATTAAATCTACTGATTCTGAAGGAATATAATTTTTTAAAACATTAACTGTGTCACCATGAAAGATGATATTTCCTTGCTGTTCATAACGTTGAATCATGATTTATGATAATGAGCATCTTGGAAAATGAATTGTAATAATTCAGGGATCAGGTGACACCTGTCACCTGTCACCTGTCACCTATTCCCACTCAATAGTTCCGGGTGGTTTAGAGGTAATATCATAAACCACACGGTTAACACCTTTTACCTCATTAACAATGCGTGTGGAAATTCCTTCTAGCACGTCATAAGGAACACGCGCCCAGTCTGCTGTCATCCCATCTTCACTGGTGACAATCCGTAAAACAATGGGGTAAGCGTAGGTACGTTTATCACCCATTACACCTACACTCCGAATTGGTAGCAATACAGCAAAAGCTTGCCAATAGTCATGATACAAACCACGCTGATTGATTTCTTGGCGAACAATTAAATCAGCATCGCGTAAAATATTTAACTTTTCGGCGTTAACTTCACCTAAGATGCGAATTGCTAAACCAGGACCGGGAAAAGGTTGTCTTTGGACAATTTCTTCTGGTAAACCAATGGAACGTCCTACTTTACGGACTTCATCTTTAAAGAGTTTCCGCAAGGGTTCTACCAGTTTAAATCTTAAGTCTTTGGGTAAACCACCAACGTTGTGATGACTCTTGATTTTTACTGCTACCCGTTCACCGGTTTTGGGATCAACGTTAGTATCAGCAGATTCGATCACATCTGGATAAAGAGTACCTTGAGCTAAATAGTCAAAGTGACCAAGATTTTTGGATGTTTCCTCAAAGACGCTGATAAATTCATGGCCGATGCGACGACGTTTTTCTTCGGGGTCTGTAATACCGGCAATAGCATCAATAAAGCGATCGCGTGCATTGACATACTCTACCGGAATATGAAACTGTTCTTTGAACAATTTCAGCAACCTTTCAGGCTCTAATTTCCGCATAAAGCCTTGGTCGATAAACACACAAGTTAGCTGTTCACCAATAGCTTTATATAGCAAAAATGCCAAGGTTGAAGAATCTACACCCCCAGAAAGTGCTAATAATACCCGTTTATCCCCAACTCTAGCGCGAATTTCCCGAATTGATTCTTCCACAAACGCTGCTGTTGTCCAGGTGGGTTCACAGTCGCAGATGTGGTAAACAAAGTTACGAATTAATGCTAAACCACCAAGGGAATGAACTACTTCGGGATGGAACTGCACACCATAAAGTTTCTTGTCATGGTCAGCGATCGCCGCACAGGAAGTATTCTCTGTATGTGCGAGTAATTCAAATCCCGGTGGCATTTTTGTCACTGAGTCACCATGGCTCATCCACATGGTTGTCCCATCTTCGACGTTGGTTAACAAGTCTGTAGGGTCGTCTATATACAATGATGCTTTACCGTATTCACCGCGTTCGGCTTTGGTGACTTCACCACCCAGCTGGTTGACCATTAGCTGCATCCCATAGCATACGCCTAAGATGGGGATGCCCAATTTCCAGATTTCTGGGTCACAATGGGGAGCATGATCGCTATATACTGAATTGGGACCACCAGACAAAATAATCCCCTTGGGATTGAGTTGGCGTAACTGTTCCGCCGTGGTGCGATAGGAAAGAACTTCGGAATATACTTGAGTCTCGCGGATACGCCGAGCAATTAGTTCGGAATATTGAGAACCAAAGTCTAAAATAACAATTATTTGGCGATTAAGCTGCCCCAAATTTTCTTGGGTTTGAGGTGCTTGTTCGGTTGGTAGAGTCACCGCTGTATTCATGATGGCGAGATTATGTCTTTGAGGATAAAAACGTGAATTACCATTTCCGGCTGTTTAGGCTAGTACCGCAGGGCGAAAGTCAAAAGTCAAAATGAATACAGAGTAAGCATTTCGTAAATTTGAAATGGCTTGGTTTATTTACGTCTTGTTGTACTAGATAATGGTCAAAAAACCTAAATATATAGACGCAACTGGTGTCGCGTCTGTAGAGCCGATAAATTTGGCTTGGGATTAAAAGCAAAAATCTCTCTAAAGCTGGTACACAAAAAATTATTTATTTGATTTATTCATGATAATTCATAATAAGTTAACATAATTTTCCCATCAACATACAACCAGTTTGACTTTTAACGATAATTTGGCGATCGCGATCAAAGAGAACTGAACCACAGACGGTTGTTGCTGTCCCTCGGTCGCTATGGCTTTTAATGTATTCTTGAGAGCGAGCATCAATAGTTTCGGCAATGCGGCTATAAACTTGATTGCTCCAATCACTACCTGTAGAATGATCGAGCGATCGCAGGTGTTGTAATGCTGCTTCGGCTGTGGGGCTGTGAAATACTGCCTCTATATCTGAAGATGGTAAACCCAACATGGCACAATGGGCGGCTAAAATCTCTCGTCGGCCATCAGCTAAGTGATGATGGGTGTGAAAAATTCCCCCTGCCAATTTCATCAGTTTACCGTGATAACCAAACAATAAAATTTCTTTAACCCCTAAAATATCAGCTTCTACTAACAAAGGTCCTAACCAATTGGCAGTTTTCACCAATTGTTGCGGATTTATCCCTAGTTTTGGCGCTAAATCTAAGCCATTTTCGCCAATACAGAAAACTAAACTTTCAAACCGACGGGCTTTATCTTGTAAGTCGGTGCGAAACGCTGTTAGTTGATCCGGTGTGCTTAAAGGTTGAGAAATACCTGTTGTTCCTAATAAAGAAAGACCTTCGACGACACCAAAAGCAGCGTTGGAAGTGCGGACAGCGAGCGATCGCCCTGCTGGTAAAATAATCGTGACTGTGATTTTTTCCCCTGGTGCTAAAAGTCGCTGCAAATTCTCTGTTAACAACTTTTGAGCATAACCATAAATTGCTGCTTTCCCTTCCCCATTTAATTGTTTACCAATTCCCTCTCCCCCCTTAATAATTACCGTCTCCCCATCTCCCTCGTACCATGTCACCATTGCCCAAATTGGTGTATTTTTGGTCAAATCCAGGTTATCACCCGGATCACTGCGGGTAATAGCCAAAGCAGCAGTTTCAGATAATCCTGCTACCTGCTCAATGGGTATTTCTGCCATTTGAGCAGGTGAAATTAAATCCACTGAAGTTAACGTCAAGGGTTGATGATGACGTAACCAATGTAAAGCTGCAACAGCCGCAGCACAGGCAAAAACAGGTAGTGTGTAGCCAGAACGGGACATTGGGGATTGGGGATTGGGGATTGGTAAATCTATCACCTATTTAGGGTTTGCTGAATAAAACTAAAACCGTTTATTAATAAGGGTTTTGCGAATTTTTAGAACAAAAAAGTGCAAGGGTTTGGCAAATTGAGTCTCAAAACAGTTGCATTTTTCCTTGTCGGATATAGGAAATTAAGTATATCCAGATGGCTGAAACTGTTCCCTGTTCCCTGTTCCCTGTTCCCTGTTCCCTACCCTCACAGACAACTTTTTCAGCAAGCCCTATTTAAACACCGACTTCTGATAACAAAGCTTCCATAGCTTCCCAAGAAATTCCTTGTTGAATATAACGAGGTGATTCAGGATTATAAGGACTAGCTATGCGATCAATAGCCACAATTATCGCATGATCTGGGAATACTGGGACATCTGGATCAAAAGCAGTGGGACGCATCAAAGAACTAGAAAAACCCTTGAAAACGGCAATTTTATCTTGTTCATCTGCAATATTTATGGTCACTATTAGGACTTCTTGAGGTCTTTTGACAGTGTATTGTTCTAGCCGTTTACCAATGAAATTATTCATCAAGATAATACTGTAAAAGTTAGTTGAGTATTTGCATTACTAACATTAACTAGACAATTCAACGATATACTTTATCTTTTTTTTAGTAAGCATTAGCTGAATGCTAATTTTTTATGGTGTGGCTGATCTGCCATGCTTACCTAGTTTCACTAATGCAAAGTACCCTAAATAAACCACATAAATTACCAAGCCAATCATACCCAAAAAGCCTAGAAAGGCTGGTTTACTATTATGATGAAAATAGTCTTTAAACATTAATGGTGCTTCCAACCAGACGCTACAGTAAGGGGTTTTCAGGGAATTTTCTGAGAAAGCACAACCCAAGAAAGGTGCAAAGCTAATTACACCTAAAATGGAATAAATAGTTATAGCCCAGCGCCAAGATGTGAAAATCAATTTTAAAGGACTTTTGGGTTGATAATCAATTTCATCGTTGATATCAATCCAGAACCATAGAGAAATTGGAATCAGGATACGAGCAATTAAACCAGAGATAAAACTGACTGCCAAGCCGCCAATCATTAAGTAAACTGTGATGGCCAGTAAACTTGCTACCCGCCAATAAATCATTAGCAAGCGTTGTATCCCTTCTACTTTTTGTACAAATGCCCAAATGAGGAGAATGATGGGAATAATGAAGGTAAATAATAATGCTAATCTATAATCCATCCAGACGTAGGGGCGAAACCAAACTTGTGGCATAGCTTTTGTTAAGTAGGTAGGCGTTAAAATTTATCGTTATGGCAAAGCAAAAGACAATAGGCAAAAGGCAAGAGAATTTCAGGGATTTTACATTTTGTTACATACCTTGGGTTTTTGGTGTCGACTTACGTAGTTAATAAGTAAATTACCTACGCTTCTCTAACGAGTAAGCGTAGGCTTTGTCTCAAATTTTGTTCAATAGGGTCGAAAAAAAGACAATAGCTCAATTTTTAGTCGTCGTAGAGGCGACACTCATCTGCATCTGGGTTATCATCGCAGTATTTTTCTAAAGAATTTTTAGGTTTGGTTTGACGCTGGTGGGAAGCTTCCGCTTGCAGTTCTTCGACTGCATCCCAAGCGGCAGCGCATTCTGCGGAGTTGCCACCGGAAATATCACAGATATTACGAGCTTGTTCAACTTCTTCTTGAATTTGCTCTTGGATGGTGTTTTCTTTTTCTTGAATGTTGGTCATTGAGGTAATCTCGTTATGTGTTGTTTATACAGTGTAGAAAAAATTGCGGTTTTTGCTTTATTGTTCGCTTACTATTCTAACCACTGAGTTGTTGAGTTAGACTTCGACCCTGATAATCGATCATTAATACAGCAAATTACCACATCCACACTGTGTTCCTCTTTATATTTTAAGATTTTGCGGCTGCATGACTACAGACAAAGAATCATACAATAAATATATTTTATATTTAAATTTTAAATAAATTATAGTAGGGAGTAGCTGCCCCATTTAGCTGCTTGAGATGATCAGGGTAATAGTAGGGGGTAGACAAAAGGCTGCTTGCTGTGTCAACTCTTATAGGATGCAATCCCTGGATAACACAAACTACTAGCCTCAACACAAAGAGAAGTCCAGAAATCATGGCAGACCAAATGCAGTGGGCAAATGCCCTATCAACCCATCATTCTTTGGAAGCAGCTGTTACAGATGTGGTACAACAAGCTGTTTCATCTTTAACAGCACCTGCGGATTTAGGACTTGTATTCATTTCCTCTGCTTTTACGAGTGAGTATTCCCGACTTTTACCGCTGCTGGCAGAAAAACTTTCAGTACCTGTGCTAATTGGTTGTAGTGCTGCTGGTGTGGTGGGTACGAAATCAGAAAGCCAAACTCAAGAAATAGAAGCTGAACCAGCTATCAGTTTAACTTTGGCTCATCTCCCTGGTGTGGATATTCGCGCTTTTCATCTTCTGGGGGATCAGTTACCTGACTTGGATAGTTCTCCAGATGCTTGGATTGATGTGGTTGGTGTGCCACCATCAGCAGGACCCCAGTTTATTTTGTTGTCTAGTGCTTTTTCTTCAGGAACGAATGATCTCTTACAGGGTCTAGATTTTGCTTATCCTGGTTCGGTCGTTGTGGGGGGACAGGCTAGTGGTGGGTTTGTAAGCGATCGCATCGCCCTATTTTGTAATGATCGGCTGTATCGTCAGGGTACGGTGGGTTTGGCTTTGAGTGGTGATATTGTGCTGGAAACCATTGTCGCTCAAGGATGCCGACCAATTGGTGAACCATTACAAGTAACTAAAGCTGAACGCAATATTATTTTGGAGTTGGATGAACAAGTTCCTTTGGTGGTGTTGCGGAATTTGATTAGTAGTCTGAATGATGAGGAAAAGATGCTGGCACAGCATTCTTTGTTTGTGGGGTTAGCAATGAATGAGTTTAAGCTTTCTTTAAAGCAAGGTGATTTTCTCATTCGCAATTTACTGGGAGTTGATCCGTCCGCTGGGGCGATCGCAATTGGCGATCGCGTGCGTCCAGGACAAAGGTTACAATTTCATCTGCGTGATGCTCAAGCTTCGGCTGAAGACTTAGAATTTCTCTTACAAGAATATCAAGACCAAAACAGCAATCAATCCTCTCCTTTAGGGGCTTTGATGTTTAGCTGTGTGGGACGTGGTGCTGGACTCTACGGTAAACCTAATTTTGATTCCCAGTTATTTAGGAGTTATTTCCATGACATCCCCATGGGAGGCTGTTTCTGTGGTGGTGAAATCGGTCCTGTGAGTGGCAGAACTTTCCTACACGGCTATACTTCGGTTTTCGCAATTTGCCGAAGAAGGTGACAGGTGACAGGTGACAGTAAAGAGGGAATAGGTTACAGGGAACAGGCGAAATAAACAATTACCAATTACCAATTACCAATTACCAATTAACAATCTACTGTTGTTATCAATTGAGGCAGGATGACCAGGATGAGTGGTTGCGCCATATTGTTGGATGTAACGACGAACTTCTAGGGGAAAATCCGGGTAATCCAAGACTCCATCACCATCGGCTATAGTTGCCCAAAAGTCGCGCAAATCGGGAGCTAGTTGTTGTGCTTGGGCTAATGGTAGGTTTAAGGGTGGTAAGGTGAGTAATTTGATCAGGAAGGGATAGGAGCGATCGCCCATCCATTGTCGTGATGACTGCTGCAAGTTGGGAAAATCGGGTACTGATTCGACGCGATGCGAAACAATTTGTAACCATTCCCTACCTAAATGATCTCGTTCAAATTCTAGGACACGATAAGGATGGGGATAACTGACTAATGAACCAGTGGTAATATCATAGACTCCCTCTGCACAGGCTACATCCTGAACGTGCAAATGCCCAGTAAATACTAATCTCACTCCATATTGACGCAGTAATTTTAGAAGTTCTGGTGCATTTTCTAACATATAGCGATTTGCCATGGGATGGTCTGATTGATTTGGCAAATGCTCGACTACATTGTGATGGATCATTACTAAAACTAATTCATCCCTAACAGATTCTAGTTCTGTTTCTAACCACTGTAGTTGTTGATTATCTAAACGCCCTATCTGTTTACCCTGATCATCAAACGAGTTAGAATTTAAGCCAATCAGCCGGACTCCTGGCAATAGTGGACAATTGTAATAAGGTTGCTGTGGGTTTTCATAACCAAACTTGCGGTAATAATGGGGAAAATCGGCAAAAGCGATTGATTGCTCATTGGCCATGAATACGGGAACATCATGATTACCAGGAATAACATAAGCCGGAAAAGGTAACTGAGACAACTTTTTTGCCAACCAAGCATGATTTTCTGGTTCACCGTGTTGGGTTAAGTCTCCGGGAATCAAGAGAAAATCTAAATCAAGTTGTGTTAAATGTTCTAATACACTTTCAAAAGCTGTGATACTGACTTCCACTAGATGAAATCGGCTGGGATGATCCCAAATTGTATGGGGTAGGGCAATATGCAAGTCGCTAACTATGGCAAAACGAAAGTTGATATCCATTGATTTAAGAAAATGTTAAAACAAAAATGCAAATACTCTTTTTCTCAAAGTATAACTCTTGCTTCGTCTGACTGCGTAGCATCAGTTAGACTTAATATTTGTATACATTTATGTTTAATATGGTTAAATTTTTTTACCTAAATTTTATCTAAAGGAGAGTTTATTATGCCATTAATTCGAGTCCGTCAGCACGTTAACCCACTAGCGAGAAAGTTTCAAAGTCCTGTTGATCCCATAGAATGGGAAAAAGTTTATATACAGCCAAATCAACCCCTACATTTAGATATTGGTTGTGCTAGGGGGAGGTTTTTACTACAGATGGCACAAATAGAAGCAAACTGGAATTTTTTAGGTTTAGAAATTCGAGAACCTTTAGTTGTGGAGGCTAATAGGTTAAGTTGTGAGTTGGGTTTAACAAATTTGCATTATTTATTTTGTAATGCCAACAATTCGTTAGCACCAGTTTTATCTAATTTGCCATCAGGAATTTTACAACGTGTCACCATTCAATTTCCTGATCCTTGGTTTAAAACTCGTCACGCTAAACGGCGGGTAGTGCAACCGGAATTAGTGACTGAAGTAGCTAATTATTTAGCTGTGGGTGGGGTGGTATTTTTGCAATCTGATCAAAAATTTATTGCGGTGGAAATGTGCGATCGCTTTAATGAAAATCCAGCATTTGCAAAGATTGGTACAGAGGAATGGTTAGCAGAAAATCCGCTTCTTGTTCCTACAGAACGGGAAATAGCAACACAAAAAAAAGGTGAACCTGTGTATCGGGCTTTGTTTGCCAAACGACAAAATTAATATATTAAAATAGTAATTTACTCTCAATTACCAATTATCAACTGATACATTTGAGACATTTACTATGAATTGGAGTGCTGCATTACCCACTTTTTTCATTACCTTACGCGAAGGTGTAGAAGCCGCTTTAGTGGTGGGAATTGTCTTTGCTTGTTTACAGCAAGCTCAACAACAAAAATTACACCGCTGGATATATTTAGGCGTTATCACTGCGGTAATAGCTAGTTTTGTAGTTGGGTTAATTCTCAATTTAAGTATTCAAGGATTACAAACATCTGATTTACTCTATGCACCAGTTTTCAAGCAATTGTTTGAAATGGGATTAGGGTTAATAGCAATTTCTATGCTCAGTTGGATGTTAATTTGGATGACAAAACAAGCAAGATTCCTCAAAGCTGAAATTCAAACTTCTGTAAACAGTGCTTTAAATGAAGATAAAAAAGCAGCTTGGGCGATTTTTAGCTTAATCTTTATTGCTGTTTTTAGAGAAGGTTTAGAGACAGCATTATTTATTGTGGCTCAATTTCAATCAGGTTTTATACCCGTGCTGGGAGCGATAGGAGGATTAATTGTAGCAGTGTTAATTGGAATGCTGTTATTTAAGTGGAGTATCCGCATTAACCTCAGTCAATTTTTTCAATGGATGGGGATATTACTATTAACAATAGTTTCCGGTTTAGTAATTTCGGCTCTCCGTCATTTTGATGCTGCTGTCACGGCTTTTAATCAAATAAATGCTCTAAATATTTGCCAAGGAGGAAGTAATGCTTGTGTTTTAGGTTGGCAAATTTGGGATTTTTCAGACATCTTACCTGATAAACAATTTCCGGGGATTTTGCTAAAAACCCTATTTGGTTATAACCAAAAATTGTATTTAGCCCAAGCTGTAGCATATATCCTATTTTGGATTGTCATTGGTGGTTTATATTTCCGCAGTCTTAACCAAGCTGCACCATTAAAACCAGCAAGTAAAGTTAATTAAATGCCAAAGTAGAGGTATTTAGAATATCTCTACAAATCTATCTATATTTATTCAAATTTGTATCAGGAATATTTTTCATGAGTTTATCTCTAAAAAAGAGCATTAAACATTTTTTTAAATCTTATTTTAATTGGGTTTATTTTTGGGCAATTTATGCAAAAGTACAATTTGAATTAGGATTGGTCAATCAATATTTCAATTAAAACAACTAAAGCTTATATCTTTATCAATGGTAACTTGACAGTAAATGTTGATCCAACATCAATTTTACTATCAACTAAAATTTCTCCACCATGTGCTTCAACACACTTTTTCACAATTGCTAAACCCATCCCTGTACCCGCTATACTTCTAACATTTTCACCCCGATGAAAGGGCGTAAATAGTTGATTTTGATCTTGTTCAGAAATACCAATTCCCCAATCTTTAATTTTAAAAGTAACTGTTTTTTCTTGTCTGGTTAATTCAAACTCAACTTTGCCATGAGGATGGGAATATTTAATAGCATTAGTAAGCAGATTTCCTAAAATGTGTCTTAACAAACCTTCATCCCAAAGGGTTGAGCTAAAGTCACCATGACTTGTAAAGTCTATAGTTACGTGCTTTTCTAAAGCGGTTAAATGAGCATCTTCTAGTATTTGGTGACAAAAAGCTTCTAAATCTAGATGGCTAAGTTGACTCTGTAATTTACCAGAATCGGCTTTACCCATGAATGAAACTTCATCCAATAATTGCGCCATGTTTTTGATAGCAGAGCGAATCATTTGTAAATGATTGATTTTTTTATCTTGAGTTAATTTTTCATCATTGTTTTGCAGCAAGCCAGCAGCTAAGAGTATAGTATTTAATGGATTACGAATATCATGGGAAAGCATGGAGACAAATTCAGATTTAAACTGATAGAGTTCTTGAGCTTTTTCTAATTCCGCAGTTCTTTGTTCAACTCTATTTTCTAATGTTTGGTTGACTGTACGCAATTGTTCTAAAACCTGTTTTCTGGCGATCGCATACTGCACTGAGCGAACTAAAACATCTGGGTTTACTTGCCTTTTAACTAGATAATCTTGCGCTCCTTCTCGCACAGCTTCAATAGCTAATTCTTCATCATTTGTATTAGTAAGAACAACAATTGGAGTGCTAGGAGCTTGACTTATTAGTAATGGTAGAGATGATAAACCTTGACTATCAGGTAAAGTTAAATCCAACAAAATTACATCATAGTCATGCTGACTTAATTCATGAAATCCGTCTCGTAATCTTTGCACATGAACTAAACTAAACTCTTTGGATTGGGCTTGCTTCAGAAACTCTTGTAACAACCTAGCTTCCGCTAAGTTGTCTTCAATTAACAAGATTTTTACTGAGTAGCTGGCAGCCATCATTTCTGGATTTTGGTAATTGGTGATTAGTGATTGATGATTAGTCATTGAGAAAAATCTTTCCTCCCTATCTCCCTCAATCTAAAGGCAAAGTAGCGGTAGAGAACCAAAATTCCTCAATACCTTTGACGATTTGGAATAATTGAGCAAGGTTGCGAGATTTGGTAATGTAACAGTTTACGTGTAAGTCGTAACTATGAAAAATGTCATCCTCGTTTTTGGAAGTTGTTAATACAACTACGGGAATACGTTTAAGCTTGGGATCAGATTTAATTTCTGCTAACACTTCTCGCCCATCTTTTCTTGGTAAATTCAAGTCTAACAAAATCAGATCAGGGCGTAGTGCATTAGCATATTCGCCTTCTTGACGAAGATAAGCCATAGCGTCTATGCCATCTCTGACTGTCACTACCCGATGGGGTAGTGAGCTAGTTTTTAATGCTTCTTGAATGAGACGGACATCAGCTTTGTTATCTTCAATTAAAAAGATTATTTTGTGTGTTTCTTCCGTTTCTACGCTCACGCTCGTTGCCTCCGGCTGGAATGGTAAAGTAGAAGGTTGCGCCCTGGCCGAGTTGGGACTCTACCCAGATTCGTCCCCGATGACACTCAACAATTTTCTTACAAATTGCCAAGCCCATACCTGTGCCTGGATATTCATCGCGTGTGTGTAGGCGTTGAAAGATGATAAAAATGCGATCGCTAAATTGTGGATCTATGCCAATGCCATTATCACGCACTGAGAACAACCATTCATCTTCTAATCTTTCTGCACCTATATGGATTTGTGGTGGTTCGTTACGGCGGAATTTGATGGCGTTACCTACCAGGTTCAAAAATAGCTGCATCAGTTGAGTTCCATCAGCCATCACTGTAGGTAAGGAGTCATGGGTAATAGTTGTCCCGGTTTCGGAAATGCGTTTGCGTAAGTTGCTAAGAGCGCGTTCTAAGGCTGTTTCTACTTCAATTACTTGAAATGCGATCGCTTGAGTATCAACTTTAGAATATGCTAATACATCATCAATCAAGGTTTGCATTAAGCTGACTCCCTCGACGGCATAATTAATAAATTCCTTAGCGTCTGCATCAAGTTCAGCTTCATAGCGCATTTCTAATAACTGCACATAATTTGCTACTTGATTTAGTGGTTCTTGTAAATCATGGGAAGCAACATAAGCAAACTTTTTCAATTCCGCATTAGACCTTTCTAAATCGTGAGCTAACTGCGCTAGTTCATCCGCTTGACGGAGAACAATATTCACGATGGCTTTTCTTAGTTCTAAAGCTGCTTTTATTTCTACAAATCGCCAAGGTAAAGATGTTAACCTAACTGTTTCTTTCCACAGTTCAAAGGATTTTCGGGGACACAGACGCAAATTTCCCTGGGCTTGATTGACTTCAAAAGCATTATGAGGATCACCTCCCCAATTCACAGTTTGAATTACTTCTGGTCTAAACCATAATACATAATTGCGTTGGGAAATGGGAATGGCTAATAAACCACTAGCAACGTTTTTAAAGCTAATTGCATCTGGATAAACACTAGGAAGAGAATCCGTATAAAATACTTCATCTTCTACATTATTTTTTAACCATTCTACTAAAAAATTCAGTTCTTCTTCTTTAGGAGTTTCACCAATTAGGGTGTAATTTCCTCCAAAACAAACAGCCGCTCCTTTAGCACTGGTTAAATCTAAAAGATTTGGCTCGTTTTTCACCAAACCATCAATAAAGTTATCCTCTTGGGACATATATTCAACTAACAGTGCTTGAATATATGTCAAATTCATTCGATAATCATAATCTTCTGTTTCTTCTCTGGCGGAAATTTCAGAAAATATCAATCTTCCTAAAAATTCGCAAGCTTTCCGTAATTCATAAGAAATATATTTGGGTGTTTGATGATGACAAGCTATTAAACCCCAAAGTTTTTGATCTTTAATTAACGAAATAGTTAAGGAAGCACCAACACCCATATTATGAAGATATTCTACATGGCAATTGGCAGCACTTCTCAGACTAGATTTTGTTAAATCAACTGGACGATCAGTTACCGGATTATTGATAGGGAAAATTTCTACAGGTTCAAAATTAGTATCAGGGATTAACCTAATAGAATTCTCAATAAATAACTTTCTCGCCGATTTAGGAATGTCTGACTCTGGATAGTGTAAACCCAAATAAGGCTCTAAACTTGCGATTTTTTCTTCAGCAATTACAGAACCATGTCCATCATCATCAAATTTATATAGCATCACTCTGTCAAATTCTGTCACTTTGCGGACTTCTTCGACAATAATTTGACAAAATGATCGCAAATTTGTATTGCTTTCTAACCGATTTATGGATGCTTTTGCTAGATGATAAAAGCTTAAGAAAGGAATGTTTTCTTGAGAAATAGCAGGTTCTAATTCTACTATCAAAAACCCTTCGGAATTACGATGAAATACAGCATCAAATACTGTATATTCGTCACCTTTCTTCTTGATCCAAATTTTACTAGGATTGATAAAATCTAAATTCTGTGATGATAACCCGGATTTAATTTTTTCTAGTTGGTAAGAGTCTATTAAATCTTCTAATTTTTTATGTACCATATTTTCGGGAGAAATGCCGAAAACATCTAAGGTATTATTACTAATTTGTAATACTTTTAACTCTGGCTCTTCTAAAACTAACAGAATACCATGAGGTTGAATTTTGCCAGAAGTATGAATTGGTGCTTCTTTCAAGCTGGTTATATTAATAGCTGAAAAATTTTGCACTTGATTTTGCACTTGTAAGCCGATATCCATCACGATTCCCCTCTATTATCTAGGTGCGTCAACAGCAGAGTTAGCGATAGATTCTTTCAACCTATTGGGTTTAGGACTTTACCTAAAGTTGGCTCTATTGGCGCTTTATTTAATTGTAACTAGCAGACCATTGAAAAATATGCTGTAGTTGTAATAATTTTTTAGCTATGGAACTCAAAAACTTGACTTCGCAATTACTACACCCTTGGAATTTTCTGATCTGCTTCGTATCATTATCTTGGTCAGTTGTCATTGGGTAGAGTTACCCAACTACTTACAGTTTAACCGACAGTGATTGTAAATACAGATAAGAAATGTAAAATATAAGTGATTAAATAAACGCTTTTTATGTATTTATATGAAGTAAAAATCAAGCAGATAATTTAGTGGGGTGATGATTTAGTTTAAATTCTAAGTATTCAGCTATAGGAATAATATTTGATTTAGAGAACTCCACAAAAAACATGATCCAATAGTGTAGGGGTAATTCATGAATTACCCCTACTTTCGCGGAAGCTTTAGGGGAATGATATTAAAACAGGATTAATCATTCTATGGAGTTCACTTATGAAAAGATCCGTAGAGTGCGTCAGATACAACAAATCTGTTTATTGATAGAATTTATGCAGTCTGACGCACCCTACAATACTATTTTTTTAAAAAATCAAATATGAGTTCTATATAGCAATCGTTCATCCCCAGATCCCCGACTGCACTAGATAAATTTATCATTTATGGAAACAATAAACAAAAGAAGTGGGGGTCTTATTACCTCACCTGAATTCTTACATTTAAATCCAACTTCTAAACCACATCCGTAGGTGATAATCTTCCAAAGAAAGGGGTAAACCTAAATAAATAGGCATCCAGAAAATGAAAGCTGCTATGATAGTGAAGGTGAGGGTTAGACCAAATATACGCATTCCCCGATAATAACTACGCAGACATTGATCAACAAACCAAGCAAGAGCAATAAATGTAAATACCACTGCACACATATAATGGTAGATAAAAACACAGCGATTTACCTTCATCCAAGGTATGAAATTAGCAGCATAGTTGATAACTATATATAAACCAATCCAAACATCAACACTCAAAATTTGAGGAATAAAAACGCGTCTTTGCTGTATTCCTGGTAGGATTATTTTTACAAATAACATTCCTATTAAAAATATAATTGCTGCTAAACCAAACCACCATAAAAAAGGATTCCCTATTGCATGAACATCATAAACCACTTTCGCTGCATTGGTAGGTAAAGGTGGACCAAGTACAGGGAGAGGATCTTGAAAACTTTGAGTTGTTTGGTAATAATAAGCCATTGGTCGAGTTAATAATGGCCATTTATACCATGCAGCACAGTAAGGATGAATACTAGGATTATTGCCACCTAGCTGAAGATGAAAATTTAAAATTTGTTTATGAACTTCTATAAATCCATATCTTGTGTCTAGTTGGAGATGAGGAAACCAAATTAAACTATACATTAATCCAGGGATAATTCCTAGAAAAAATAGCATTTGTAAAATATTGATTTGAGTCAAGTTTTGCAGTGGTGTCTCTATAGTAATTACCTGTTTTTTATGTTGATCATGATTACCAGAAATAAAAGGACGCAAATAAGAAAATAAAGGCAACCTTGGTGGTGGTGAAAAAGTTTGTAACCAGCGAATTAACCAAGCTGCTATCCACATTCCATAAGCACCTGCAAGAAACCATAAACCATTCCATTTTGTCCCAATTGAAGCCCCAAAACCAATCCCTGCTATGACTAAAGAAAACCAGCGTTGTGTATTTTGTTTTTCCAGTGCTAATAGTAAAAACCAATGCCCAATTAATCCAAAAATAACTATATAAATATTACTTAAAGCATAGCGAGATTCTACCAAAAACAAGCCATCACAAGCTGTAAAAAAACCTGCTAACACAGCAAAACTACGACGATAACTTAATTGATAAGTGATGAAAACAACTATTAAGGGAATCAATGAACCTGTCAAAGCATTTGCCCAACGGTAACTCCAAGGAGACAATAAAGAACCTGTTGCACCATTAACAGTATTTTGCCAAAAAGGCATATATTTACCAATCCAAATCCCGATACCAATGATATATTGACTGAGTGGTGGATGGGCATTAAAAAAAGGCGTGTTGGTAAGATAGTTATTACCAAATTGGGCAAAATAAACTTCATCAAATACGAGGGTATTAAATCGGTCTAATCCCCAAAAACGTAAACTAAATGACAGGAGAAATATCACCGTCGTACATATCCGAAACCATTTTTTAGTCATTGCTAATTAAATGTGTAAATAGCTGTTAGGGTCAGTTTATTATGACCATAAACTATGGTAATTCAATTAGGGCAATGATTCAACTATATTTGAATTATCTTTTTTATGTATAAACTTACTCAGATACTGGACGGTTTTAAATTATCGTTGAGTTGGGAATTTCTGTAACTGGTGTTTTTCCCCAGGTTTCTATTTGGTTGAGTGTATGTTTGGTTAATGGATAAAATCTGACGCTATCTTCTGTCAGATTTACTTGTTTATGCAGTCGTTTTTTGAGTTCTTTATATTTATCTTGGTTAAGAATACATTCAAAAACTGAATATTGGACTCGTTGACCATATCCTTCCAGGATATCTGATACTTTTTTACGTCGTTTATCACAGGGAATATCATAGACAATAACGTAAAATAACATTAGCGAATTTGATAAGGTTTATACATTTGACTTGGTTGATAAACAAAATCTTTAAAGGCTTTAATTTGCTGGGTCATTAAATCCCAACGTGGTTGTTTTTCTTCTTGAGAGTTTTGGACTTCTTCCTCTAATCTTTGGAGGAAATATTTAATATATTTTGGTCTACCTAAATTATTTAAATAACAACCACTATCATGATATTCAAAATCGTTGTTAGCATCCATAATTTTAGTATTAACTAACCACAATACTAAGGAATCAATTATGGGTGTTCTAAATTCTTCAATTAGGTCAGAAGCTAAAGCTGCATGGCGTTCTGTTCCTTGATGTAAACAAGCATAATAGGGGTCTAATCCTTGGAGTTCAATTAATGTTAATAGGTGATTCCAGAGAATTTGATAACCAAAACTCAGCATAGCATTAACTGGGTTGCCTGGAGGACGACGACTGCGGGCTAAAAATATAAAGTTAGGATTATTTAAACATTCACCAAATGCGGAAAAATATTGAGCAGCACCAGCACCTTCTAAGCCCATTAAACGTTCGATTGTTTCAGCTTCTCCGGCTTTTTCAATTAATACTTGTAAGCTTTTAATGCTAATATCGGCGGTGGTTGAAGGGTTGCGTCGTTGTTGACGTTGTAGGAATGTACGACTGTTTTTTAATTTGGCTTGAATGATTTTTCTAGCTACTATAAGTTTATCAATTGTTGTGAGTTCTTGTTGATAACGAGATAAGCGCCGATATCCTCTTTCTATGGGCATTAATCGACCATAGCAATATCCCATTCTTGATAAATAAGCGATGGGTATATCTCGCCAAAGACAGCTACGAATTGCTTGGGTTGTGATTTGCGATTTACCAAAGATTAGTATTTGTTCTAGTAATGGTAGTTGAATTTCACCGTGAATTGTTTCTCCTTGTTTAACTATTAATGTTTCCGCTTTGAGGGAGATATAACAACCTTGGCGTGAGACGTAAAGTGTTCGCATATTTTTTATTTTATGATTGATTTTTTGTCAACTTAGATTCCCGCTTTGTAACATTAATTAATATTTTTTGGTAAGAGTAAAAAAGGAGTCAGGGATCTTTTTTTACGCCTCATTTAGAAATCCATAATAGAAATTTAGTCTTGATTTTTTTGTGAAGAATTAATTATTATTGACTGTTGCGAGATGATTTCTGCTATCATTGTTTTAATTTGAGTTGGTTGCAAAAAACGAACAATTGTATCTCCTGCTGTGGCATTTATAAAACTAGCAAGAGTGACTAAAAGTGTGTTGATAATTACTGCTGCTAGTCCTAATGGTGCTATTAACAAAATTATGAGTGTAATTCCACCATTGAGTAAGGAAACTGCTAAGTTTCGTACTAAGGCCGCACGATGAGAAATATACATAATTTACTTGGGATTTGAGTTGATGCTGTTTTTTTTAAGTTAATCGGTATAGAAAGTTTATACAAGTGGTTTCATGCGAATGACGATTTTTTTTATTGGTGTTGATTTTTTTGCGGCCGGGTACGCTGAGGGGTGGAAATGCTGATTTTTTCGTTGACCCGGCCGATGTGTTGCTGTGTAAGGGTTTTAGGGCTTCTGACTGTGTTGGTTTTACCTGAAAGTGGTCTTGGTTTCATACCCCGTCGCAAATGGCATCTAGACATTAGTCGCTGTCTGGGTTTATACTATGAGGAGTCGCTTCCTTTATAGGAAGTGGAATTAATGGAAACTCTCATGTAGGTATCTAAAGCTTCAGTTTCAATAGCCTTCTTAGCGTCGCTTCCTTTATAGGAAGTGGAATTAATGGAAACTTCTAAACACTTTTCACAAGTCCGACCCGGCTCTATATTAGTAATCCATGTCGCTTCCTTTATAGGAAGTGGAATTAATGGAAACTCCACTTAAATCAACTGTGTCGAACCTAACTACTTCCGTCGCTTCCTTTATAGGAAGTGGAATTAATGGAAACTTATCAACTTGAGGTCTACCCCATTAGAAGTAAGCTCATATGTCGCTTCCTTTATAGGAAGTGGAATTAATGGAAACGTTAAGAATAGTTTAGGTTACTTTGAAGAAGATGTCGCTTCCTTTATAGGAAGTGGAATTAATGGAAACTCACTATAGTAAGTATAGATTAGGAGAAGTAATATTAACTAGTCGCTTCCTTTATAGGAAGTGGAATTAATGGAAACAAACTAGCTTCACCTCGAGGTGTGCCGTCTAGTTTTCGTTGTCGCTTCCTTTATAGGAAGTGGAATTAATGGAAACCGTACTTGCGGGAGGTAATGCCTTGATTGATGTCGGTTGAAGTCGCTTCCTTTATAGGAAGTGGAATTAATGGAAACTATTAGATGGACTCAATATGTACCTTCATTTAATGATGGAGAAGTCGCTTCCTTTATAGGAAGTGGAATTAATGGAAACCAGGTAGTAGTGCTGAAGACGGAGGGTTTACTCTGCGTCGCTTCCTTTATAGGAAGTGGAATTAATGGAAACTCTTTGAGTCGAAATCTACTGGAAGTGGTATTTTGTTTCCTTTGGGGTCGCTTCCTTTATAGGAAGTGGAATTAATGGAAACAATGGAGTTAAACCATACTTACTCTGTCACAGTAAGTCTTGTCGCTTCCTTTATAGGAAGTGGAATTAATGGAAACCCATCTGTGGTATAACACTCGCCTTTACTCCACTTAACAATGGAACAGTCGCTTCCTTTATAGGAAGTGGAATTAATGGAAACCGGCAAGTTTCTATAGTTGGGGTTTGTCGCCACCAGGACGGTCGCTTCCTTTATAGGAAGTGGAATTAATGGAAACCGTTGAGGACAAAGCTATCATCCTCCGCATAATAAAGAACGTCGCTTCCTTTATAGGAAGTGGAATTAATGGAAACTTGAGCTTCTGCTCTGTTGCAGCCAGCTTCATAGAAGTCGCTTCCTTTATAGGAAGTGGAATTAATGGAAACCTCAATAAGTTTACTTAAAACCTTAACTGAGTGATTACATAAGAAGTCGCTTCCTTTATAGGAAGTGGAATTAATGGAAACTTTGTGGGGTAAAATAGTCTGCAAGTTCACCTTGTAAGTAAATTGGTCGCTTCCTTTATAGGAAGTGGAATTAATGGAAACCTATAACAAGTGTCAGCATATTCTTCCCAAGTACCAGGTTCAGTCGCTTCCTTTATAGGAAGTGGAATTAATGGAAACAGCTTCCATTGTGGGGTGTTGGACAGTAATCAAAGTGTAGTCGCTTCCTTTATAGGAAGTGGAATTAATGGAAACAAGTCATCATCATTTATGTTTGGTTTGTTCCCCTAACTTACTGTCGCTTCCTTTATAGGAAGTGGAATTAATGGAAACTCTTGGACTATTGATTATGTCTTCTACAATAGCTTCTGTCGCTTCCTTTATAGGAAGTGGAATTAATGGAAACGAGCGCACCGATCAGCGACGCGACGCTGAAACCGTCTTGTCGCTTCCTTTATAGGAAGTGGAATTAATGGAAACAGACAGAACTCTAACATTACCATTAGCCCCTCTGATGTAGGGTCGCTTCCTTTATAGGAAGTGGAATTAATGGAAACAAGTCTGACCATTGCAGTTTAGTTAACTCTGCATTCTCACAGTCGCTTCCTTTATAGGAAGTGGAATTAATGGAAACGGTAGATAGCGTTAACTCCAGAATTGAAAGTGCTATTGTTCCAGTCGCTTCCTTTATAGGAAGTGGAATTAATGGAAACTCTACTATTTGAGCAAAGTGGTTTGTTTTATAGTAAATGCTTTCGTCGCTTCCTTTATAGGAAGTGGAATTAATGGAAACCTTTCCAGTGGTAAAGTTTATCAGTTAAGTCAGATTCTTCCCGTCGCTTCCTTTATAGGAAGTGGAATTAATGGAAACAATGTTTTCTTAGCTTCCAATCTGTAGTATGCCCAACAGTCGCTTCCTTTATAGGAAGTGGAATTAATGGAAACGCTTGCCAATAGCTCATCTCTTTATCATATTTTACGTCGCTTCCTTTATAGGAAGTGGAATTAATGGAAACTAAGTTCACTAATGATACCCTTTTCAATCTCTTCACTAATGGTCGCTTCCTTTATAGGAAGTGGAATTAATGGAAACTCATCAGTATACTTAAAGAACAAGTCATCAGTAATTTGTTTTACGTCGCTTCCTTTATAGGAAGTGGAATTAATGGAAACAAGTATTCTAAAGCTAAGTCAATTAGCTCTCCTACTGAGTCGCTTCCTTTATAGGAAGTGGAATTAATGGAAACCTGCTGGGCAAGGTGATCACCGCCTTCGCCCTCGGGGTCATCAGTCGCTTCCTTTATAGGAAGTGGAATTAATGGAAACTTACTAACGCTGCTTCTACTAACTCAGCTTGAAAGTCGCTTCCTTTATAGGAAGTGGAATTAATGGAAACATTACCTGAAAACAAATTGGGGATATTCAATCAATGAAT